>NZ_CAZELG010000018.1:0-1157 GCF_964512825.1 Tenacibaculum halocynthiae
ACCCCAAACTCTTTCTTTATAGCATTTACTAAAAACACCATTTTTAATGAATGTCCTCCTAAATCTATAAAACTACTATTCACTCCTATTAAATCTCTGTCTATCTTTAATATATCTGAATAAATAACTACTAACTTCTCTTGAACCTCTGTAGTAGGAGCAACATACTGATCCTCTAAACTTAATGACAACTCTGGTAATGAATTTCGATCAATCTTTCCATTACTCAACTGTGGAAATGATTCCAAATGCATATAATAACTTGGAATCATATAATCTGGTAAAAATGAAGATAAATATTCTCTCAACTCTGAAACAACTATAGACTCTTCTCCTTGATAATAACAAACCAAACTTCTCTCCGTTTCAATCTCCTGTACTGATACTAATGCATGATTTATAGATGGATGCTTATTTAAATGCGTTTCTATTTCTGATAACTCTATTCTATATCCTCGTATTTTTACTTGAGCATCCTGTCTTCCCTGATATTCCAAATTACCATCCGGCAACCAACGAACCATATCCCCCGTACGATAAACTAAAGTTTCTCCATCTATCCAATCTGACACAAACTTCTCTGTTGTAAGAGATTGGTCTCCTGTATAACGACGTGCTAAACCTGATCCTGCTATACACAACTCTCCTATAACTCCTATTGGAAGAAAACTTCCATAACTATCTGTTACATAAACTCGCTCATTAGGTAATGGCTTCCCTATTGGTATACGTTTTAAATCTTCTAATTCTTTATAGAAAACCTTATACGATGTCGAATCAACACACGTTTCTGTTGGTCCATAAAAGTTATATAACTGCGTTCTCTCTCCTAATTTGGTATAAAAAGAAACTGCTAACTCTTTTGGGAAAGTTTCTCCTGCCAAAATCCAACTCGATAAACTATCTAAAGAAGATACTTCATCTATAGATTCTAATAATAATCGGAGGTGAGTAGGAGTACCATCTGATACATCTATCTGATATTTATTATAAAAAGACAATAAAGACTCTCCATCTTTTCTACTCTCATCATCTGATATGTATAAACTATGACCCTGTAATAATGCTCCGAAAATTTGTTGTACTGATGCATCAAAAGCATAAGATGCTAGTAAACAAACTCGTAAAGTTTTATCTCCATAACCATCATAAACTCG
>NZ_CAZELG010000019.1:0-6751 GCF_964512825.1 Tenacibaculum halocynthiae
CTCTAATTGTTATATTTCCAGGTCTTAAATCTGGAATATTTAATTTTTCACAAAGAGATTTCTCAACCTTTTGAATAAATTCAAGATTTCTGATTTCATCTTTAATTATTATATCATTTCTATCGTTCATTCTAATGACTTACAACTCGTTATATAGAGAACAAAGTTCTCGTTTATTGGTTTATAGTTCCGGATAAAAGGAACTTTAGGTAAATATATAAAGAAGTACTAAGATAACTTAATGGGTAACCGTAGTTCTTTATTTTTAGTAAAAATACAGCCTAAAAAAGTGTAGATATAGCAATTTTGTATCCGTATAATTTTTTGTGTTTCAAACCTAAGAAATATAATTGCTTTTTGCAACTAGTAAAAATAAAAAAATGGCTGTAACCTATTTTGTAGATTCAAGTTCTAATTGTTCTCGCATATAACTATTTAAAGCGTCCTTTTTTATACCAAGAAACTTTTTAATAGCTGTATAATAGTTAGTGTTGGTTTTTCCACTTTTCATAAAATTTTTAGGCAAAGACCAGCCTCCTTTACCTAATGTTTTTTAGCAATAAGTCCATCCAATACATAGTGCTAAGAAGTTGTAGTATTTACGTTTTTTAATTGTAGCATATTGTTTAGTCAATTTCAGGATGCTTTTTTTAATATAAGTTGGTACCTTGTATATACCATTTTAATGCTCTACCTCGGCTAGCACTTACTAAAGTAGCAATACCTTCAGAAACCCAAAAATGTTTGTTGGGATAATGTACATTTACCAATACATGAAAAACTTTTTATTTGAATAATAATATTAATTAACTTAAACATTCCATATACCTTTACTTAATTCAATAACCTGACCACCAATTTTTATACTGTAGATATCACTGGTGCGTTCCCCGTTTAAATGTATATATGATTTTCTTCCCATTTGGAACCCTTGTTCTACGATAGCTGATATTTCTGAAGATTCATTTTTTAACAGATACGATAGAAAACAACCATTTGCACTTCCTGTAGCGGCATCTTCTAGCAGGTTTTCGTTTTCAATACAAAACATTCTAGTATTAAAACTGTTTGTTTTTTCAAAAGTTTCATCAGTTACAAAAAATAAAGAAGTTGTTAGTCCAGTTGAACTGTTGGTTTTGTATTTTTTATGTAAACGTAAAAACTCGATAACTTTTTTTGAATCCAATTTTAGTTGATTAATTTCTGCTAAATTGATAATAGGAATGATTATACAGGGTAACCCCGTGCTTATTTCTTCTATTGGTTTTTTAGTATTTAATGCAGTTATATTTATTCCAAGTCCGGTAGCAATTTCTTGATAATTAAAGGTTGCTATAAACTCTGGCTTTGCTTGTTTCATGATAAAATGACTACGCTCAACGTCTTTGGGTGTAGTTAAATCAATACTAATATTAGCATATTTTAAATTTAGCGATATTCGTTCTTTTGGTGTTGGTAATACGTATTTTGAAATAATAAAGGCTGTTCCCAATGATGGATGTCCTGCAAAAGGAACTTCATATTCAGGAGTGAAAATTCGAACATCAAAAGATTGGTTGTTATTATTTTTTTTAATGAACGTTATTTCAGGAAAATTAAGCTCCTTTGCTATGTTTAACATGTTTTTAGTAGAAACGTTATTTTCAAAATCAATGAAAACGGCAAGCTGATTACCTCCATATTTTATTGATGTGAAAACATCTACTAAATAATATTTTAGTTCTATCATTTTTTGTTAAATGTCAAATTTATGGTAAGGGGGTTTTAAGTAAAATTAAATAAAAACGTATGTTTTTCAATTTTTTAAAGTGTCATTGGATACTTTCTCAATTTTTGATTCAATTTCTATTATTTTTTGATGCCAATATTTTTGGGCTTCAATGGCATTAAATTTTGGTTTTTTAGGAGTGCCAGTTTTCATCTCATTAGGAATTTTCTGAAAATATTCCCAATTATAATGCCCGTCTTTTGCTATTTCGCTTTGGCTTTCTGGATCCGATTTTCGTTGTGCCCAAAATCGTTGGTGCTCAATATAATCTGCTTTTATTTTTGAAAAGTAACGAAGTAGATCATTAGAGTTCGATGGAATATAACCTGGTCCACTGCAGCCACAGGAGTGAAAAGTAATTCCAACTTCATAAAGCGTAGCCATATGCTCCCAAGATTTAATATCTTTTTTCTTAGGAGACTCAAAATCTAGCCCCATATTAGCCATAAGACCTCCACATTCAGGACATTTAGCAGGGTTTTGTTCTCTGTATTTATTATAACCATCATAAATATCTTTCTCTAATCTTCTTTTGAATGTTTTTCTACATTGAAAACACGCATAATGAGATTTATAGATTGTCATTCCATATCTACACATATTTTTGATTTTATTTAGGATGATAGTTTAGATAGTAACTTTTATGCTTTCTTCAAACTTCAAGATAACATTTTTAAATTCTTCAACTAATTTTGGAATGTTAATCTCTAATTTTGGACGATCCCAACTATCATATTTTTCTTGATCATTAAATCTTGGCCAAAAAATAAATTCATAGTAATACTCCCAAGCTTCTCTTATCAATCCATTATCAATATATATTTGAAGATGATTGTTTTTTTTATCTTGATGTATAAAGTCATCAAATAAATTAATGAATTCCGCAAAGCCTTCAATTGTTTTTTCTTCTAAAATACCTTTTTCTAAATCAGTAATTACTGAAGCTAGGTTATAATTTATAGATTCAACCGCTTTTATTTCTTTAATAGCTGTTAACCATAAATGAATATGATTAGGAGCTATAAGTTCATTTCGTTCAGTATATAGTTTTTCTTTTAATTCTATTAAAGAATTAGCTGTGAAAAAACTACCATTTTTATAGGTTAAAATTTTCTCAGTTTTATTGAAATCATTATCTCTATACCAAATTAAAAATAGTGGTTTTGCAAAGTTTTCTGAATGATATTTAAATATCCAAGTAGAAAATTGCTCACTTAGATCTTCTAACTTTTTAATGTCTTGACCATTAATCATTATTGTTTATTCTGTTTTTAATGGAGAGATAAGTTTTGACGGAGTAAGAATATCAAATTTCTCATGTAATTCAATATTTATACCTTGTTTTATTAGTGATACGTTCATAAGACTGAGTCAACCAGTCTTCTTGTTAAATGAACATAGAGTTTTTCAGCACAATGTTTTTTTTAGCTTTTCTATTACTTTTTCTTTTTTCAATTATTTTAAATTTTGATGTTACTAACAACTTTATAGAGAATAAAATTTTATTTATTCTGTTGTAATTCCGAATAAATGGAATTATTGGTAAATATAGAAAAATAGTACCTTTACTCTTAGCTATGATAAAAACCAAATTGTTTTAAAATGAAAATAGCAACTTAGTTTAAAACCAAGCTGCTATTGTTTATAAGTTGTGTTTATTTTAAGTATTACCTTATAATAAAATTAGGCATTAATTAAATAAAATAAATTTGCTAAGCCAAATACAACTTCAAATACAATTCCTTGAGTAATTTGTATACTTGGTTTGCCATCCGCTTTTAAGCTAATTAATCTCCCAATAGCAAAACCTAAAAAAATTAATGAAGCAACTAAGTGTGAGTTAAAAGTTAATTTATCAATAAATATTCCAAGTGAAATAATAAGTCCGGTGCAAAGCATAACTGCAGAAATCCCTCTCATTTCATTTAATAAACTAGCATCGTTTTTAAGTGCAATTCCTGAGTTTTTTAAAAATGTTTGTATTGGATTTGTTAACCTTGCTACTCCAACAAATGCCAGTAAGAAAGCTGATAATGATAATACTATAATTCTGATAATTTCCATCTTTAGATATTTTAATTTATATATCCGCAAATTTAAATTAGGGTAGTGACAAAGATATGTCAAGGGTACTATTGGTTTTTTATATATTTTTCAAAATACTCTTTTATAGTCATCTTGTGAGGTGTGAAATATTGCTTTTCAGTTCTTATTTTTTCAATAGAATCTATTCTAAAATGTCTAAAATCATTTCGTAACCTACAAAAGGCAATTAATAAAAAGTTTCCACGAATACTATAAATAGCAAAAGGCTCAATACTCCGAGTGCTTTGTTTCTTTTCTGGTGTAATATAATGTATTGATACTATCTTATATTGAGTAATAGCTGATTGAATTTGCATTAGATTATTACTCGTTTTTTCTTCACTGTTATTACCACTAAAATAAATTCTATCAGCTAATAAGTCAGCATTTCCTTTTTGAGAATAACGTAAAATAGCTTTTATTTTTTCTAATGAACTGGTAATATTATCAACTAATGATTGATCTTTATTTTTTATAGCTAGTTGTTCTAATGTAATTAAAGCATTTGCTTCATCTTCTGAAAATATTACAGGAGGGAGGTGATACCCTTCCATAATTGAATAGCCTTTTCCTTCTTCAGTTACAATAGGAATTCCTGATTTTTCAAGTGTTCTAATATCTCTATAAATAGTTCTTAAACTTACAGCATGTTTTTCAGCAAGTTGTCTAGCTGTAATAATCCTTTTCGATTGAAGTTGAGTAAGGATAGCAGTTAATCTTGAAAGTCTTGGTTTTTCTTTTTCTTCCATTGTATTAATTCTATTTGTTGTAAATATCTCAGGGAAACATAGTGGTGAAATAGTAATTACATACTTTTAATTTCAACAAAAGTCCTTTTTAGTCTGCTATTATATTTTTAAAAATAATACTCTAAATTATCAGGTTTCATTTTAATATTTTTTTTATTTCAATTATTTCAAAAACAAAAAGGTTTTATGAAATTTGAAAATTTAAGAATACTGTTTGGGAAAAATACCTTTTTAATTTGTTTTTTTAGAGTAAAAATTGCTTTTAAAATGAAATACTTATCTTTAAAATCCAATTAATATTAGTTAATGATAGTTGCTATGCTAGACTTTTTTAAAAAAACAGGTAAGCTAGAACCTTTCGAAATCAAGAATAGTAGTTTGGTTTTGTGTTTAGTAGCACCAGGCTTGTACTTATATTCTGTTTTAATATTTCACTATAATTTAAAAGCTCAAGAAATCCCTTATATGAGAGAGATTTTAGGAGTTGTATTTTTTATGGTCGGCTTAGCTCCATTAACAAAAAAAAGAATAGTAATTAATTATTATGGTTTATATGTTTTTTTCGCACTTTTTATATTTCAACATTATCTAACCTATACAGTTGCACTTAATAATTTTTCGTTAGATTATTTATTAGGAACTTATGTGGTAATGTTTGGGGCTATATTAATGCTTAACAATAGAGGGTTGATATTGGTCTTTAGTGCATCTCAGCTTTTACACATGGGATACAGAGTGTTAACATCTGATATAGATATTGTAACAGAAGGCGCTATTTTAATATCAACAACTACCATATTCATATATTCATTTATTATACTCAATGGTTTTATTAGATATCGTCAAGGCTTGTTAGAAGTAAATCAAAATCTAGAAGATAAAATAAAGCAGCGTACTTTAGATTTAGAAAACAGAGCTAAAGAACTATATGAACGAAATAAAGATTTAGAAGAGTTTGCTTATGTGGTATCTCACGATTTAAAAAGACCACTGCGTAATATACATACCTTAGCAAGTTGGGTTATTGAGTCCGATAGATCCGATGAAGATAAAACACAAGAAGTGTCTGAAAACTTAATCACATTACAAGAACAAGTTGATCAAATGGATTTACTGATTAATGGAATATTAAATTATTCTCTTCAAATGGATAAAGAGAAAGATATGAAACTTGTGGATGTAGATAAATTAGTTAAAAGAATTAGTAAGGTTAATTCAACGAGTACATGTATTATTAAAGTCAAAAATAAACTGCCAAAACTTCTATTTAATGAATCACAGTTGTTACAAGTGTTTCAAAATTTAATCCAAAATGCAATTAAGCATAATGATAAAGAAACAAGTGAAATAGAGATAGGTCATGAAAAAGTAAATAAAGAACATGTGTTTTCTGTTTCAGACAACGGCCCAGGAATAGAGGAGAAGTACCATGCTAAAATATTTCAGCTATTTCAAAAGTTAGAAATAAAAAGCCATATCGATTCTATAGGAATAGGTCTAGCCTTGGTAAAAAAGATCATAGAGCGGAACGGCGGGAGAATCTGGGTAGAGAGTTCTTTAGGAAAAGGCACTACATTTTACATTACAATACAAGAATAATAAATTTAGGTACACTATATATATGTATAGGGTGTTCCGTTAGAAAAAGCTAACGTCGGGCTTTTTGCGCTCGCTTTTTGTTTTAAAAAAGGAACAAAAGAGCTCAAACACCTGCTTCAATCCCTAACACAGGTATATAATATTAGTATAAGTACTATATAAATTGCTTGATTTTTGAATAAAGTTTACAAGAATGGAGAACAATTATATATGTATACAGTTATATAATGTATAGGTATTACTTGAGGAAAAGGGTATTTATAATAGTACTCAAAAAAACTTTTTGATTTAAAAGCTTAGTAGGTAGTTGATTAAGAAAATCTTTAAAAATAACTTCAAAAAAGTCATTGTCATGTTAGAAAAGGGATCTATATTTGCACCCGCAAACGGATAAGCGTAGAGTTTAAAAGTAAGCAAAGTTCATTAAAATAGGGTTATTAAGATATTAAGCGAGGGTTAAAAAATAAGTTAAAAAAAGCTTGTTTAAAACAAATGAAAGTGAGTATCTTTGCAGTCCGAATTTTAGGGAATAGTTCATTGATTTATGGGA
>NZ_CAZELG010000020.1:0-1694 GCF_964512825.1 Tenacibaculum halocynthiae
ATTCTTTATAAGATAGACTCTCTTGCTCAAAAACAACCGCAGCGGTATCTTCCTTTAAAGAAACTTGTTCTTTAAATAAATCGATAATTGTTTTATCTTTTTGATAACTTACATCTGTATTACTATGCTCAATTAATAACTTTTCGGATTCTTTTTCAGATACAATTTTAATGTCTTTTAATAATTGATTTTCATCTTTTAATACTTCATCTATAATATTAACAAAATAAGAACCAAAAAGCTCTACACTAGAAGCTTTAAATAAATCTTTACTATATGTAAAAACTAATTCTAAACTTTCTTCTGAATCTAGAGCCATTAATTGCAAATCAAATTTGGCTACTGAATAAAGTTTTTTAAATTTATCTATTTTAAGTTCTGAATCAGTAAATTCTCTTTTTTTATCTTCTAATTCATAATTTAAGAATACATCAAATAATGCATTTCTACTCGTATCTCTTTCCAGATTCAAAACATCAACTAACTCTTCATAAGGATACAACTGATTATCTAATGCTAACGAAACACCTTCTTGTACTTGCTTTAAAAAACTCTTAAAAGTAATATCTCCATCAGGATAGTTTCGTAAAGCTAAAGTGTTAATAAAAACACCAGCAATAGATTCTAAATCTACATGTTGTCGTCCAGCTAAAGGAGTTCCAACAACAATATCATTTTGATTAGTCAATTTACTTAGTAATACATTATAAATTGATAGGATAAGACTATACATAGTTACCCCTAATGAGCTTGATAATTTTTTTAATTGTTTATGTTGGTCATTATTTAGCTCTATTAGATAATTCCCTCCTTCTGAACTTTGTTCTTTTGGTCTATTATAATCATAAGGTAACTCAAGAGTTGGTACTTTTTTAGAAAAAACTTTCAACCAAAATTCTTCATGTGATTTTATCTCTTCTTGTTGTTTTTTTTCTAGTTGCCACATCACATAATCTTTATACTGAATACTTAAATTAGGTAATATTTCTTCTTTATATAAAGATTTTAAATCTTCTAATAAAATAGTACTAGTAACACCATCCGAGATAATATGATGTGTATCTATTATCATTAAAGATTCCTGAGCAGATATAGATGCTACTCCCACTCTTAACAGTGGTCCTTCACTTAAATTAAAAGGTCTTATAAAACTATCAATAGCTAAATCTATATCAGTATCTATATTAAAATTTTTAATTGAAAAATTTACTTCTGGTAAGATTCTTTGTACTGGTTTTCCTTTAATAAATTCAAATACTGTACGTAAACTATCATGACGTTCTATTAATTTTTGAAAAGCAAATTTCAACTTTTCTATATCTAGCACTCCACTTAAAGTAACAACCATTGGTATATTATAAACAACAGAATTTCTATCATATTCATGTAAAAAGTACATTCTTTTCTGTGTAGACGATAGTGGGTAATAATCTAATTCTACTGCTTCAGGTATCTTAAAAAACTCTTCCTGATCGCTTTTATTAATCATCAATGCCAATCCTTGAATATCTTCGATAGACATTAATTTAGAAAGAGTCAATGATATATTAAACTCTTCCTTAAGTCTATTTTTCAAAAAAACAAAACTTAAAGAATTCCCTCCTAAATCAAAGAACTTACTATTAACTCCAATTATATCACTATCAACTCCAAGTATTTCTGAATAAATCCCTACAAGTTTCTCTTCTATTACA
>NZ_CAZELG010000021.1:0-128612 GCF_964512825.1 Tenacibaculum halocynthiae
CCATTTATAAGCATATGGTAAAACTCCTCCAGTTACTTTTGAGCGTAACTGGCCTGTTCCTCCATTACATAAAATAGATACTTCCTCTACTTTTGCCTCTAATAATAATGGTTCCTTGATTATATGAGTGCTAGTTGACGTACAACTTCCTTTGTCTGACACAAGCAACGTATACGTTCCACCACTTATATTTAATAACTCATTAGAAGTACTTCCTAATACTTTTCCTGTTGAATCTTTCCATTGGTAACTATAACCTGGTGTTCCTCCATTCGCTGTTACCTTTATTGATCCATTTGATAATCCAAACCCAGTTACATCTTTCTCCTCTTCAGTACTTATTGATAATCCGGTGGCTGGAGTTGTTACTTTTATTAATTTACTTATCTCACATAAATTCTTATCGCGAATCGTTACTGTGTAATCTCCTCCTGTTAATGAACTTATGCTTGAACCTGTTGCTCCATGTTTCCAACTATATGTATAAGGTGCTGTTCCGCCTTTAGCTTCAACTGAAATACTTCCAGTTGCTCCTTTGTAACATAAAACATTTTGTACATCTACTTTAGAAAACTCAAGCTTCAAAGGTTGATTAACTACGTATTCCTTTTCAGTTTTTATTAAATTTTTATCAGTAACTTTTATTACATATGTTCCACCAGTAATAGTATTTAAAGCATTCTTAGTTGATAAAACTGTAGCACTTCCTTTTTTATACCATTTATAGGTATAAGGAATTGTTCCCCCTTGTATAGAAGCTGTTAAGTTTACATTTGAATCTCCAAAACATAAAATATCATTTACTTGTGTAATTTTTGATACTTCTAATTTATTAGGCTGTGTTATCTTAAAAGTTTTAATTAGAGAACAATTATTAATATCTTTAATTGTTAATTCATACTCTCCAGCTTTTAAACTATTAATTGATTTACTACTACCTATTTTAGTTGTTTTCCCTTTTTCTCTCCATTCATAACTATAATTAGGTGTTCCTCCTGATACTTCAATAGAGGCTTTTCCATCATTAGTTTCAAATCCTTTTAAATTTTCTGAATTAAAACTATCTATCGTAAGTTTTTTAACTGGCTGTTTTATTTCTACGTTTATAGAAGTTACTTTACAATTATTTGCATCTGTTACTTCTACAGAATATACTCCTTTAGGTAAATTTGATACATTTTTAGAACTTAAAGAAAAACCAATATCTCCTTGTTTAGACCATTTATAAGAATAAGTTGAAACTCCACCTGTTACATTTATAGTAATTTCGCCATCAGCTCCTCCAAAACAACTAACATCTTTAGAAAATGATAAATTAACATTCAATTTCCCTGGTTGATTAACAGATAATTCAGCAAAAGCACTTTCTCCTTTACTATCATTAACTTCAACTCTATAGGTACCTTTTTGTTTATTTTTTAATTCCGTTAATTTAAAATCCGAATTTAATAAAGTTTTAGATCCTCCATTTACCAAATACCATTTATAAGTAAAATCTGAAGGAACAGAATTTAAAGGATATCCTCCTTTTACTTCAGCTAGTAGAGAAGCAGAGCTTTCTCCAAAACATAAAATATTTTTTGTTTGTTTTATACTTACATTTATAGGCTTAGGTTCTTTAACTTCAAAGTCTTTATTTTTTTTACACCCTTTACTATCAGTAACCTCTATTTTATATAGACCTGCATATAGGTTATTAATGTTTTTAGTTGTTTTTATAAAAACAGGAGTTCCATTTTTAGTCCATTTATAAGTATAGCCTCCATTTCCTCCAATAATATTAATAGCGATACTACCAGTTTTACCTCCTGGTATATCACAATTAATTATTGAAGTACTTGTAATATTTATATCTGAAGGTTCACTTACAGTTGTTGTTTTGGCACCAACAATTTCACATCCTTTAGAGTCTTTTAACCAAACATTATAGTTTCCTTTCGATAATCCTACTATAGTATTGTTTGATAAAGTACTTGTACTCTTATAACTTGCTTTATTATCTATTGAATATAAGTAATTACCTGACCCTCCATTAGTAACTAACTTAATTTTACCATTATTGGCATTAAAACATGTTATATCTGTTTTTATTATACTTAAAGTTACTTTTGACGGTTCTGTTAAATTAATTGCTGCTGTTTTGTTAGTATGACTATCATTTACTGTTACAGAATAATTTCCTTGAATTGTATTAGTTAAAACATTTCTTGAATTTGACAGTAATACACCATTTCTTTTCCACTTATAAGTATAAGAACCAGAACCTCCAGTTACGGTAGCTTGTAAATTACCTTTACCACGATTACAGGTAATTACTTTAGTAACTTTTAATTGTAATTTTAATTCTGGTAATTCTTTTACTTCTATTTCTCTTGAATTAATAGTACAACCATTAGCATCTTTAATTGTTGCTGTATAAAAACCAGCTTTTAAACCTGTTATAGTTTGACCTGTTTTTGTAGACGATGAATTTTTCTTTTTCCAAGTAACCGAATAAGGACTAGTACCACCACCTAATGCCAATGTAATTTTACCAACACTACCATTAAAAACTTTATTGTCAACTACAGAAATATTTGTAACCGCTAAAAGAGCTGGTTGCGAAATTTTTCTAACGCCAGAAATTACTGAGGTACATGATGTAATATTTCTATCTCTTATTCTAAATCTATACCCTGAACTGGTATTAGCAGCTAAACTAAAAGTATTACTATTTTGCCATACAGTACTTGATCCTTTCCAAATAGCATATTGATAACTTCTAGATTTTCCTCCTGTAGTTGAAATCCTTACTGTTGATTTACCATTATAACATTTAATAGGGCTTATATTTATACTAGAAATTTTAACTTGAGATTGTGCGCTTACTGTTATTCCTTTTTCAAGTTTTCCTTGTCTTGTATCTTTTATTAATACTACATAATTTCCAGAAGTAACATTAACGAAAGTACTGCTAGTAATGTTTGATAATGTTTTTATTGTACTTCCATTTTTCTTTATAATAACTGTATATTTCGGATATCCTCCTGAAATACTAGCTATATTAATTCTCCCTTGTCCTTGATAACAATCAGGAGTTACAGCAGATACAGAAAATACAATTGGTTTAGGATCTTTTATTTCTGGTAATGTATATTGCTGGGTACAATTATTTTTATCCTTATAAATTATTTTATGTATTCCTGCTGGTAAATTAGGAATTGTAAAACCACTAGTATAAGCTTTTCCTGTTTTGGTATTAGAAGCACTTCCTTTTAATAAAACTGTATAATTAAAATAATTACTAATAGGTGTTCCACCACTTACACTTCCTATTCTTATAGAACCATCACTATTTCCTGGAGCACTTGTATGTTTTGTTTGAGATGTTGTTACAACATGTGTTATTTTACTTTTTCTTCCAATACTAACTTTTACATTAGACTTTGTTTTATCTACACAACCATTCGAATCTTTTAATTTTATAGTATAAGTTCCAGGTACTTGGTTACTTAATGTTATTGTTCCTCCAAAAGGCCTACTCCATGTAGATCCATTATTTAAACTGTATACATAGCTACCAGTACCTCCAGATGCAGTAATTTTAATTTTACCATTTTTTGAATTATAACATAATTCATCCTGAACTTTAACTGCATTAAAAGTTATAGGAGTAGGAACAGTTATTTTAAAATCATATTTATATTGCTTACAAAAAGGAGAATTGTTCACTTTATTGAAACCAGAAACCTCTATTCTATAGTCACCTCCTTTTATTGACTTTCCTCTTGAAGATCTCCAGGTGTATTTATATACATTTGTACTCACCCGAGTTAAAGATGTTATATTAACATTATTATCTTCAGGAACATATGATCCGTTTTGAAACTTTCTTAATAAATTAATTTCTATTTTTTCATGAGCAAATAATTGTCTTTTAAAATATAACACAAACCCTTTTACATCACTATAAGAACATAAAGGTTGGTTAAATGTAGGAGCTTTAGCTATTTTAGGAGGCTCAGGTAAAAATTGTACAGATAAAGTTCTTGACTTATCTTTTAATCCATTACACCCTGGATTAAGCCTTACCTGAATTTTTAAATTATTTAATGCTTTTTTTCGATCAGCTGCACTAGAATATAAGTTAGATAAGTACAAGTCTATAGCAGCTTGTCCATTTTTACTAGCAATTGGTCTCCAAATAGATATTTGTTCAGTTTTTGGACTATAATTACGCATCAATCTTCTGATTTCAACGACTTGATCCATATAATAATCACAGTTTCCTCCTCCACCAGGCGGTCGAGCTCTTTTTTGCAGATTACCTTTTTTCTTTTTTTCTTCCTGAGGAGCTCTTGGTATGTCTCCACCTCCACCTCCATCAAAATTAATACAATCTTCCCATCTTTCTCTAGCTCTTGTTAGTCTATCTATTAAAGCCTGATAACCCGATGTATTTCTAGTTATTTTATTTACCGGATCAAAAAACTCCCATTTATATACTGTTGAAGGAGATCTATACGATTTGTATTCACTTGTTAACTTTACTGGAGAAGTTTCGCATGCTGTTTGCGTACTATAAATACTTGAACCGTTAGTAAACTTTATTTGTGGTAAAGGAAAAACTTCTATAAGAGCATATCCACTCTTTATTCTTTCTTGATAAATTTGATTTTTATTATATCTTACTGAATTACAAGGAATAGACACACTTACTTTTTTAGTAGCTTCTCTTCCTGATCTACAATCTCCAACCCAGTTTT
The DNA here is from genome assembly GCF_964512825.1 of Tenacibaculum halocynthiae. Classification (NCBI taxonomy): domain Bacteria; kingdom Pseudomonadati; phylum Bacteroidota; class Flavobacteriia; order Flavobacteriales; family Flavobacteriaceae; genus Tenacibaculum; species Tenacibaculum halocynthiae. The sequence continues at coordinate 4,746 of NZ_CAZELG010000021.1, forward strand.
TATGTCTGGCACGAGTAAAAAACTCAACTTGAACTACTGGATTTGATTGATTAAAATTCCTTGTAAAAGAATAACTTTTATTTATATAATAATTAAGTTTATGAATGTCTTCTCTTCTCCCATTTTTGTATATTAAAGTTACTCGCCTTAACCCATTTATGGTACCACAACTAGAACTACCTTGTGCTACATATCCAGAAACATTTATCTTATACTGTTGTGAATATGATTCTGATAAACTAATAAAAATAAAAAATAAAAAAAGTAATAGTTTTTTCATAGCATTAATAATTTAATTCAATTTTTTTAAGGGGTGATTTTACTCCAGATGTAAATACAGCTTGAAGTATATATGTGTATTTTGTATTGATTAAAAGATTTTTATCTCTAAATTTTTTAGTTTTAGATTTAAATACTTTATACATCGTTGGTCTTTTTCCTTCACTTGCTTTGTACAAAACAAACTCACTAACATTTACTTGTTTATAATTCCAATTTAACTGAATAAATTTTTGCTCTCTATTCACTTCGCCAGTAAATTTATCAATACTTGGTTTCGATAAATTATCTAACACTTTTATTTTCAAAGGAGTTACTGGCTCTGATTCAAGTCCTGAATTATCAACTGTTAGTATAGTATATAAGTATGTTTTACTAGCTATACCTGTAGCATCTACATATTTATTTTGTGGTAGAGGTAACTCTGCTATTAATTGCCATTGTAAACCTGCTCCGTGTTCTTTTCTATATAACATAGTAACCTTAGCATCTTTACTTGTACTTGTTATCCAGTTCAAATTTACTTTTCCTTTATCTGTTTTAAATGAAGAAAATACTGGAGATGTTGGTGGTACTATGTCTGGTCGATCTAATTCTAAAACATCTGAGAAACCTGATGGGTTATATCTTTTATCAAAAGATTGAATTTTATAATAGATTTTTTTGTTTAGTGTTTTAATATTTACTGTATCAATAAAATTACTAAAAGGCGTTGGCTCAAAAGTAATTTGAGTAAATTCATCAGTTTTTAAATTAGCCTTGAATACTCTATACCCTAAAAAATCAACTTCAGTATTTTGTTTCCAGTTTAATTTTACAACACCTAAAGAATCTATTGTACCACTTAATAAAGTTGGAGTAGCAGGAGGAGTACTATCATCAGGCTGCACCATTTTAGGAAAAGATTCCCTTCTACTTCCGTCATAACCAATACCTACTATTTTATAATAACTGATTGGTTGTAATCTTGATAATCTTATGGCTCTTTGATTTTTTACAATCTGTTTCTTTACAGTTAAATAAACCCCTTTAGGTTTATTTGCTCTTACTAATTCAAATGATTTTAGTGTATTTATTCCTTCTGAAGGAAACTTCCAATTTAAAATAACATCTCCGTTATCTTGAAAAGATAAATCCGTAAGAAAAGGTGTATGTACTAATGGTGTTATTCCTTTACCAGCTACTATATTTGAGTAAGGCCCTTGAATTCCAAAAGGTGAAATTCCTTTTATTCTATACTTGTACTCTTTATTATTCTGGAAAAGGCTATCTACATACATCATTCTATTTGATGGATTCTTTTCTCGTTCTCCCATATTCACTATTGGAGTACTAGATAAGCTTTTAAATTTTTCACCTCCATTATCTGACTTTTCAATAATATAATTTGTATAATATCTTTTTAGTATTGCAAAATTCCAACTTAAAATGGCTGTTTTATTTTTAAAAACTCCAACAAATTCTTGTGGCTTGGGTAATGGTTTATAATCCATTAATCCTAAAAAAACTCCCCCTGATTTAATTTTATATTTTTTCTCTTTTGGTAATACTACTTTAATTGAATATAGATAACGTTCATTTGCTTTAACTGAAGTATCAATAAATGCTAATCCAGAAAATTTAGCGACTTCAAAATCCTGATCTGCTGCATATAAAGCAAATGTAAATCGTTGTTCAAAAGCTTGGGCTTGATTAATTATACTTATAACTCCATTACCTCCTTCATTCATGTTTACATCAAACTGTTCACCATATAAAGCTTGGGCTGCAATTGCTGCATTGTTATTTTTTTCTGTAAACTCTTTCCATTCCATCATAGGTTTTGGTTTTAGAGGTACAGTTACAAGCTGTTTTACTTCAGGATTAGGTAAAACTTGTTTATCTCTAACAATGGTTTTTCTCTCAATAGTATATCCATATTTGTTAGCATATTTCCATGCTGTAGGTGTTGTAACTCCCCAACGTAACATGATACTTTTTTTTGTTGCTGTAGCGATTACTTTTACTTCTGGCAATTGATTACCGATAGCTTTTTGAGCAATCAGATTGATATTAACCAATAATAGTACGACTATTAATAGGCTATTGATTTTCTTATTCATTTAAAGGGTTTGTGTACTTTACTAAATTTTTTCTACTTGTTTGAACTTGGCCTGGTAAAACATACTTAAATGTTGTTTTATATTTTCCTCTTCTCATATAAGGAAAAGCTTCTGTTACAATTTTTCTGTACTGTGGATTATTTTGCCATGGTAAATTTGAATTTACTAGTTGGTAACTCAAATCTTCAAAATCTTGAAGGTAATAGTGAGTTAAATTATATCTGTACGGATTATATTGATTAATTTCACCAGTATAATCATTCTCTAAATATGTTAAATACCACGTCATAGGTTCAACCCCTTCAACTGGTGGAACTCCTACTTTATTTGTTTCTCTATTTACTTCAATTGTACCTGCTAATGGATAACTGTTATATATTAATGGATAAATTTCTTTTCTGTAATAACTATCATCTAATACTGCTCTAGCTACTACAAGTGATTTATTACCCGAATATTGACTTCCTCTTAATTCAACTAAATCAAATGCTTCTTGATTGTCAATCGCTGCTAATAATGTTAATCCATAAGGGTATTGTACATGCTCATATAAATCTTTATTTTTATTCATATCACGCATTTTATCATAAAAAGTAGCGTATAAACTTGTTCTAAACTTATGTGTTAATAGTTCTCTTTCTCCGTCTTTACTAACACTTCCTTCAGCTTTTCTAGATTTTACATTTGCTGTATTTCCTGAATCACTACTTCCTAAATTTTTACTTGTATATTTTTCAGAAACATTACCATCTAAACTACTTCCTTTTGAAACCAACTTAATATTTACATTGTATTCAGTTTGATTTTCCATTCCATTAGGTAGACTATATGATAATTGTTTGCTAGAAGAATTATAAACATATTCTCTCTTCAATACATTTCCGGTAGAAGCTGTCATTATCATTTCTTTTTTCCAGTCTGGAACAGCATCAAACAAGTATGTTTGCCCTCTTTTTAGTTTTATATAAGCATTATTATACTCTTCAATAAAAAAGTTTTTCTGCCCTAAAACAGGATACATATATTCTATATTACTTAAAGGAATTGTTTTAGGTGCATCTCCACTAGTAAAACTCACCTCTTTAGTTTCTATAGCTGGTTTTCCATCAGATTTGATCACTTGCCAACTATTATTTTTAAACTCTTCAAAATGTAATTGAACAAAAGCTTTTAATTGAGCATGTGGTGGTAAAATTTCATGAGAATAAAATGCAACCACATCATTACGATCATTCCATTTTAACTCTCCTATTATTTTTTCACTACCATTAGTCACAGAAAATTCATCTAATAATATTTTATATTTTCTATCTCCTGTCTCATCTGGTAATTCAAAAATTTTATTTATCTGTAAATTAAATACAGCTTGTGGGGCAACAAAAACATCAACATCAGCACTTCCTTCTTTAGGAGTTAAATCACTAATAACAACAATTCCATCAAGTGGACTACCACCTACAATTTCACATTTTTCACCAAGTTCAACCTTAAATCTAAATCGTCCTTTTATTAATCCTCCTAATAAATTATACTTACCACCTAAATAACCTCTAAACCAAGCTGGGTTTGGAAGTCTTGCTTGTAATAAAACTGCACCTCCTCCACTAATAATCGGAATTTTAGTTTTAGAACCAAATAGTTTAAATGTTAATCCTAATTCTCCTTGCAAATATGCATATGCTTGACCGTTTGCATACCAACCGTTCATTCCTACTGGCTCAGAAGAACCTTTACAATGTGCATCTCCATAATCTTTAAGCATTATGTCAAAACCAACACCTGCATCAAAACGAGCGTAGAAAATTAAAAAAGTTAGGTCTCCTGTAGTAACACTTAAACTAGCACCAAATGCTAAGCCTTTACCAGATTCCAACATATTTAAATCACGCATGTAATCTAATTCAGAAACATCTAGCCCTAAGATATCAGCTACAATAGGCGGTGGTGGTGGACTTCCGGGTAAGTTATCACCAACCATGAAATAACTATCCATTTTCACCTTTAAAATACCTAGGTCAATTTTAATTCCTACTCTATCTTCTGGAGTTCCTATTAATAAATGCCATTCATCTGATGACACATAAAAATCTAACCAACCTGCTCTTCCAGATGGACCTACTCCTTTTATAATTCCGAAATTTATATATACTTCAGATGTTGCTTGAAAAATATCGTTTACAAAATCAAATCCTATAAATACATTCGCAGAAATAGCTCCTGAAGGGCTTTGGGCTGGTATTCCTGGATTATCTTTATCTGCTATACCTGATAAATTACTATTCACTTTATCAAAAAAGTCATTTGGTAATGCAGCAATTAACTCTCCAAAACCTTTAAAATAAATTTCTTGTAATCCACCTGACTTTCTAAAAGCCATTCCAAATTCAACTGTTGCATGGAATAAATCTTCTGAGTTTTGTGTTATAATTCCTACAGAAGCTTTCATTCCAAAAGCATTATCTTCATATGGCTCATAAATAACCCCAGAAGTTGAGGCTCCGATTTCTTTAAAGGCGGCATCTTTTACATTTGTATTACCAGCCATCTTCATTCTATTGTAAAAACCTCCTCCAAAAGAATTTAACGCAAAACCTGTAAAGACTGGGATTCCATTTGGTATAGTTACTTGTGCATCAGCAAACCAATATCTAAAAGTTTTCGTTCTTCCAAATAATGCTTTTGCTTCAACTTCTAACTTCATTCCCTTAGAAAACTTAGCTCCTACTGCACCAGCAAAACCAGTTCCATACGTAGGGTCGTCTTCAAAAATAAAAATAGCTCCTTTTAATTGCATTCCTGCAACCTCCATTTGTATAAATAGATGTTCTAATTTTACACCATCAAACTTCCATTTATTTCCTTGTTCATCTAATTTACCTTTAATAGCTAATTTAGATGCTCCACCATTAGCTCCGTCTCCTTCAGATGTAAGATTTATTTCAAAATCGAAAAATAACTCGGCTCTGTTACCTGTAGGAGTTCTTAATCCTATTTCATTTATAGCTATTGGAAAATTAGCAATCTTCAATTTTCCTTTTACCCCAAAATATTCGACTGAAAAATTGGGGGACTCCGTTTGAAGTACCATTTTTTGAAAAGTAATTCCTTCAAAATTTATAACACTTTTAGAAGTATCTTTTGGAGGACTTGATGCTTGATTTGGTTTATCCTTTTTAAGTCCAGATGCAAGATTTAATGAACCATTTAAACTCGCTTTGGGTCTAAATTCACCATCTTTAACTTTCATTTCTATATAGGAATCTTTAGTTAAATGTACATTTGCTTTCCATACATTAAACCTAATATCTTTTTCAGTCTTAACAGATAACTTATACTCTCCTGGTTGAAAAACAGCGTTATACTGCAAACTATCTAACTGAGAAACAGGTAATACTAGTTTACCATTAAACTCTCCTCCTCTTAAATTATTTGTTTCAATATCTAATAAGAAATAATCTAATGAAAAATCCCATCCAGAGGCTGAACCTTCTTTTAACCCAATTACATTTTCTCCAATAAATTTACCCGTAACTCCTTGCCCATCAATTATTAAATCAGTAGCTCCAAAAGCAACTCTTTTATCACTATTCTTTTTCTTAAATTCAGGAGGTAAAATTACTTTTAATGATTGTACATATACACCTCTCCATAAATTAGGTTCTTCTTTGTAGTATTTATTTAAATAAGAAGCAGGCGTAGCCTCATCGTTTCGTAAATCACTAAAATCAAATACAGCTGTATTTAACTGAAAAGTTGTTCCCTCTAACCCTTTTATTCCAAACTCAGGTAATGATATGTTTACTACCATATCATTCCAATCTGCAATAGATGTTTTAAAATCTGCTTCTACATACCCAATTTTCTTTTTACCATTTTTATCAACTGGATGTAATAAACCATTTGCAAACTTAATGTTTGCATCCAAACCCATTTCTTTAAAACCAGAACAATCAACAATAGCATAGGTACCCGGATTTTCAAAACTTCCTTTTAACGTTAGTAATACAGAACCTTGATTAAAGTTTACAGTAAATTGTGATATTAAATTTAATTTAGCTTCTCCTACAATTCCTCCTTCATGTGATAACTTCACATCTGAAGCACCTAAAATTAATACTTGATCTCCTCTGTCTGGATTTGTACTTGGTAATTCTACCTTTAAAAAAACTGTTAACTCAGTATACGCTGGTTTAAAAACTGCTTTAGCAATACCAACTGTATACTTTACGTTACTAATACTTACTGGTTTTATAGCAACTGGAAGTTCACTTAATCCATCTTTAGTTAAAACATCAATAAAATTAGCAGACTCTTCAATACTTTTAAACGTATTTTCTGCCATATCCAGCCATTTTTTATTGACTAGGGAATCTACTGTATTAAACTGAAATCCTTGATTCGTAAAACGTTTCTTTACAACTGGTGCTTCAACTTTATCAAATTTTTCTAATGAAGAAAAATTACGAAACATTTTCTTACTAGTAAAATTTAATGGCTTTACTGAATTACCATTAATTACTAAACTATCTTTTTCGTTTTTATCTTTATCAATACTAAATGTAGTATTGGAAAAAAGATTAATACTTATAAATACAACTATTAAAAAACTTAGGGGTAATTTTTTACTCATACTTTTTGGTTGTTGATTTTTTTCTTTTTATAACTTTATTTGATTTGAATCAATTTTTTAACTCTAAATATTTATTATAGGTTATAAACTAATAAAAATTAATATGCATATAGATTCTTTCCATAATTAGTAACACTTCTCTATATAATATTATTCCTTAGGATGCTCTAATTGCTTCAAAAAAAAATTAAAATCATCGGCTAATAATGTAACAGGGACTTCATGTTCTTCTTCCATTCGACAAAAGAAAACTTTTCCAAAATTATCTTCCTTAAGTCCAATCACAAATTGCCCCCCACTAGGATCACAAGCAAAAGCTAAATAACTATCTTCAAAAAAAAACTTTAAACCTCTATTTGATGGTTGTAAAGATAAATCTACTGAATCAGTAAATGGAAAAAATCTATCTATATAAAAAGTTTGTTTCTCTTTAATAAACTGACTCCCTTCGATTGAAATATTCTTAATATTCAGTTGAAACTCTTTAAAATCTAATGGTAAGGAAACACCTAACTCCTTTTCATATTTCTCGATTATTTTTAAAGTAGTTAGATTTTGCTTTATTCTGATTGGAGGAACTTCATTAGGGCATAAAACATCCCATATTAAAGCTTTAACAGTTAACCAAACGCTTTCTTCTGTATCATCAGAGCCTATAAAATTAGTGTCATATCCAATCTTTACCCAACTCCATTCAGGATCATTTAATGCTTGAATAAGTTCTTCTTTTATTTTTTCTGCTAGACCTTCGTTGATTTCCAAAAAAGTTTTAAAACCATCTTCATACTCTTCCTCCGTATACTCCCAATCAGCTGAAAACAAACCTATTGCATACTTAATTTCTTTATACATTTTACTCATTATTCTACAGGAAACATTGTATTTATTTCAAATTTATTAGTTGATTGATTTAATTTATATCGAACTTCTATTTTTGTTAGACCATCAATTTTTATAGGTTCTCCTGATAATCGTTGTCCTGTCAAAACATAATTAGGTGCTCCCGCAGGTCTTTTATAACCTAAACCAATAGCATCACCTAAATCAACTTGAAATTTAAACCTTTGTACTTGTCCACTAGTGCTTGCTTGCTCTATTCTCAAAGCGTTCTGAAATGCATCCGTACTTTCATCTACTGCACTTAATGCTTTTTTCATACTGGTAGCATCTTTAAATTTAGATGACATTGGTGGTATTACATTACCTATCCGTTGACCTCCTTGTCGTTTTGCAATAGAAGAACCATCAGGAGCTATTCCTTCTGTTGCCCTTCTTTTCAATAATTCCTCAGTAACCTCAAAACCATGTCTTTCAATAGTGTGAGCATAACTATTCGCTCTTAATTTTGAAATATCTTCAGCGGATAAGGTATTAATAGAACTTTTCCATTTACTATACCCTCCTATTGCTTTAATATCCTCTAAATGATTAGAGACATCTTTAAGTTCATCAAGATTGGTTCGAAGATTTGGGGCATCAATATTTAGAATTTTATAAGCATCAAAACCTTCATTTGTGTTTAAAATACTTTTAAATTGATCGTTTGCACCTACCAAATCATTTGCCAAATTACTCAATGGACATTTTGTCCCTTGAGAATAAGAAAAAATGTAAAAAAATGTAAAAATGTAAAATAATAGCTTTTTCATATTCTTATAGTTTTATTATTTTTTTTCCAAACTCCATACGTTTTAAATCTCTGTAATCTAACTCCATCTCTCCTTTATTAGTAATTTTTAAATCTTCAATAAATACACTATCTACTGCATATTCTAAACTTCTTATAGTATTAAAATTTAAATCAATAACAACAACTCCATTTCGATATATTATTATCAATTTATTTTCATAAAAAAAATTCTTAACAAAATCTAAATTACCTTCTTTAAGAGGTATCTTAAATTCTTTAAATTTATCTTTAGAAACATTATAAATAACAGGTTTTCGCTTTGGAATATAAACATAACATCCATCATTAGATTCAAAAATGAAAGAAGTTAAATTATCAAAAAGTCCTTCGTTTTCATATTTTAAAAAAGAATTAATAACTAAATCTCCTTCAACATAAAACTTATACTTCCAAAATGTCCTACCCACATTTGGTTCTTCAAATGATTCCGCAACTAGTTTTACTTTTTTGTTTTTGTTCTCAAAAATATTTGGTCTATCTAAAATCATAAACAAGGGGTTTTATTTCCATGCTTTCTAAAAATCTTATAAGCTTCAATTAGTTCATCAAGTTTATCTGATTCTTTGGCTTTAAGAAACTTATTCAACACATCTTCTGATTTATTTATATAATCTACAATATCATCAGAAACTTCAATAGGTAATCTATTAAATACATTTTGTAAATCAGTTATAACACTTTTCTCTTTAACAACACATTTCCTCCATTTTCCTAACACTAATACTTTAGCTTTTATAGTACCTTCTTTAAAATAAGAAATATCTAATTCGTGTAATTTTTTTGAAAACTCTATTTGTTCTCCAGCTAGATTAGCTTGCTTATTAAACCATGGAGCCACATCTCCAACAGTTAACTCAACATCAGTAGCTTTATCACTCATTTTAAATTCAAAATAATACGATCCTTCTTTTAATTTATCATCCAACATTCTTGAATCGTATGTAAAAACTAAATCATCAACTCCTTCAGCATTATTTCTTATAGGGCTACCGAAACCTCCTCCTAAACTGGGTTGTGTTGATTTTTGAAAACGGTCTATCGTTTTTGTATACTTACTTCCTTTAACTTTATTAATAATTTTACTAAAACCACTCATAGGAGGCCAAACGATGTTATCAAATTTATTTATATTATTATCATTAAATAATTTATATAAATCATCCCATTTCTCTTCTTTAAATAATTCCCAAGCATCATCTTTTAAATTTTTGGCAGAAGTCGTAAATGAATCATTAAAAGCTTTTCTTGTTACATCTCTTATTGTTTCAGTAAGATTATCCAGAGACATCAAAATCCTCTTAGCGTCTTTAATTTTATCATTTAATTCTGAGATATTTCCTAGTTTAGCCTCCATCTCTAAATGAAGTAACCAAACCTTAGCTTCAGCAATTTTCTCAGGATTAGAAGCATATAATTCATCTAGCTTACCCTCAGCTTTTTTTAATTGATTTAAAAATAATTCTACTTGTGATTTGCTAGGTAAAGCTTGACTACTTGCAGGCAATTCTTTAACCTTCTTAAAAAGAAGTTTTAAATTTTTTGCTTGCCCTGCAATTTCGGTAACCGCAACACCAGCTGTAAGAATATTCAACGCAGTAACAAATGTTTGAACTTCAGGGCTCATATTTTCATAACCAACAATTTTGGTTGTTAAACTTACTCCTGACCCAATCATATCAGCTATTATAAACACCTTTCTTGCTAAACTTGGTCCTCTAGCTAAAGCACCATAGCCTGTTGCTAAACTTACAATATCAACTGTTGCTTCAGCACCATCAATTATAGTTTGAGTTCTACTAACATCATCTGCATAGTACGTAAGAATAGCTGGTGCTAAAATAACTTCATCTTTATTAAAGTCTTTCAACATACTTAAACTAGATTTATTAGCAAAAAACGTAGGTTCAAAAACCCCTATTGATTCAATAGATTTTTTTGCTATTCCTATCTTTCTTTTTCCAACATAAATGTTTGTCCATATTTTTAATGCAGAACTAACTCTATCTTTATCTGGTTCTACCCAATCGGCATTTGTGTCATAAGTAAATATACTATCCTTTTTAACAAATTTCCATAAAAGATTAAGATCAGCAAAAACAGTTTGCCAAAATGTAATATAACTGAAATCTATATTTCGTTGTATTACATCATCAGGTTTTAATTCAGATAATTGCTTTTTAAATTTATCTGATTTCTTAACGGTTAATTCTATAAGTGCTAATATTAAATCCTTATAATAATCATCCGTTATAAAAGTATGGTCATTATCTATTTTAGATGTTAACCCCCTTATTAAAGAATAATTTTCACCTTCTATTAAAGACTTTTTTAATAGGCCTTCCAAAAAATTATCTACATCATTTTTTGCTACATTTTTAATAAGTCTAATTAACTGCTTTTCTTGACTGTTATCTACCCAATTTTCATCAAGCATTATACTTATAGCTAATAACCTCTTATTGGTAGGTATTTTTTCTATATCCTTTTCTGATAATAAACTTACACACGATTCAATTGAACCAACATCGCTGTCTTTTGTTATACCTGATAATAATTCCCCACAACCATCAACATGGTTCCCTATATATTCTTTAAAAGCCTTTAAGTAAAGGTTATAAAAATCATATTTATTATCAGATTTTATTAAATCTCTTGCATTTGGTATAATATTTATATAGCAATCTACTGTACCTGAAGCATCTATAACAAAATCAAAAAATTTATCCGCCTTATGATACCAAGTTTTATCTTTCTCTTCAATTATACATTCATCAAATGTTTTGTACATTTTTTCATAAGCATTAGCTAATTGAATTATCTTTAATACTGAGATTAACGTCGATTTTTCATTATGTTTTGAAAGTAGTTTCGAATAAACTTCAAAATTCAATTGATCTGCTTTCTTTCCAATTAAAGCTTTAGAATAGGCATACGTTTTTCCTTTTCCTATAACCTTATTTTCATCTGAAAAAGGAATAACTTTAAACTCGTGTTCTCCTAACATTTTATTATTAGTAGAAAATAAGTCTAAGTTTTTTGCTTGAAATTTATTAATTACAAAATTAGTAGAGTTAGGAAGTCCCATTACTACATTATTTTCATAACCTTTATAGTTCTGAATACCTTCAAATGAATCAAACATACTATAGTATTTTGAAGAATATTTGTAACCATAAAAAGAAGTCCCATCGTAATGAGCTTCATACTTTTTACCATCAATTTCAAAAGCGTAAAGACACCCAGTAACCATATCCTTACTTCTTTCTAAATCATAAATACCAAAAGTAAAAGTTATGTTTTTTGCGTTTTTAGGAATATCTATATAATCTCCAGTAGGAGTAACAAAAGTAAATGACTCTTTATCAGTATTTAAAAATTTATCTGGAAATTCACCTGATTCCGTAATATGTTGTCCATCCTCATCTCCTTGGAACCAGTATATTTTAATTCCTGGAGCATGCATCTTTTTCCAATCTAAGTGATTTAAAACAGTACCATTTCCATAATCCATTAAAGAATTTGTTGCTCCTTGAGGAAACTTATATTCATCCCAAGTATGTTGTAATCCAAAAACTCCATGCCCCAATTCATGAGCAAGTGTTCTTGTTTGCTTTTCAACAGTTTTTGTATTAGCTATAAACACAAATCCGAATTGCCTTTTTAATGGCATAAATCCTTCTACGTCAGATTTATTTACGGGTACATTAGTTACAAAAACATAATAGGTCTTTTTACTGTAGTAATTTTGTTTTTTGATATAACTATTGAATACAGCTTCTTCATCAGTATAGTGAGATAAAACTGAGCTATCTTCTACTTTTAATCTACCATCTTTATCTTTATCCCAACCATAAATTTGCTCTGGAGAAACCTCATCAACCTCTTGAATATTTAATCGTACACCTGCTTTTCTATAGATTTCTTTTACTTGCTCTTTTACTTTAGAATCTACTTCACTAATCCCAACAGGTACTAAAGTTATATTTATAGTTTCTAATTTCTCAGATGCTAAATGCGTTAGTATTACACTACCCGCAACATCAAACTTATCATCTTTATTTTTGATAACTGCAAAAATTTCTTCATCTGCATAATGGTACTTTCTTTTAAGTTTTAACTTTGCAATGTCACCATTCCAACTAGTAACTTCTATTTTAGCCCCATCTTTAGTTTTAAAAACAAGATCTTCTTTTTTTACGTCACTATCATTAATAGTTACCTTAGCATTTATAAAGTCATCTCCATTAGTATCAGATATAGCTTTATACGCTACTTTATATTTACTACCGCTTTTATCTAAAACCTTATATTCTTTTTCAAACTTAGTCGAAGTTCCATTAGGTAATTCATCAAAATGATAGTATCCAGAGTTTTCAAAGACAACTGACACTCCAGAAGCAGTAATAGAATTTACATTACCACTCGAATCTAAACCATTGGTATTTGTATCTGTCACAGCACCTCCTTCTGCTCCTTCTTGTTGAGTAACTGTTCCATCTTCTCCTACAGACCAAACATCTCCATTTGAGCTAATAATATCAACATCATCGTCTCCAGGTATTACTGCAGTTTCCCCGTTAGTCCCGGTAACTACAATAGCACCGTTAGCATCTATTTCTATTGAATCTACAATAAAATCAACAGTAACAGAATCTTCAAGTACACCATTATCACCGTTAACACCTTCTGAAATATTAACATCTACATCAACCGTCATTGAAGCTCCTTCTCCAAACTCTGGATCATATAACGTTACAATTTCTCCTTCTGCTAATTGATTAGAAGAATTCACCAAAATATTACTAAATGTAACACCGAATTTTGCGAATTTTAAATAAGGAATCGCTACAAAACCTTTTCCTGAAATCACACCATTTGCTTGGCCTTGCATTTCAGTAATTGTTACTTTAAAATCTCCAGCTGTTATTTGATCTCCAATATTTAACCCTGGGTGTGGTTCTCTATTACTAATAGCAACTGCATCTGGTACAATACCACACTGATAATTCGCATCTTCATTTTGAATGATATCTGTTGAAACTCTTTGTAAATCAGAATACTCACTGTATTGATAAGCACACTTACCTTTTACTTTATATTCATAGGTTGTTCCAGGCTTTAATCCCCAAATTGTTGCCCAACCACTATTGGTTCTTTTAGTAAACCAATGAGCATCTTGCTTATCAGCTTCTCTATATGCTATAATAAACTCAGAATGTATTGTTGGATCTTGATTCCAAAATACATTTATTTTAGATGTTCCTTTAGCCTCTGCATTTACATCTTCAGGAATTTGACAGGGAGCTGTTCTTGAAAACCAAAAAACTTCACTATATCCTTGATTTTTAAAAAGCCCTATTTCTTCTAATCCTTGTAATGCTTTCGCTCTTACTCTCCATGCATACCTCTTTCCTGGTAATAATAACGGTTTATCTGGTCCGTATACTAAAGTAGTTGTTCTGGTAGTTGTTTCATAGATTGGAGCCTGTGATAAAAATGCTGTTCTAGGATCAATATGATTATCCCATACCTCAACTAATGCAAACTCATATTCAACATTACTAACATTTATATGTCTTGGCGTCCATTGAAAAACAATATTTTCAAAATCTTGAGGTTCAATATTTGCCTTATTAAAAGGTAAATTTAATATTGGAGGTTCGTTTTTAAAGATAAAAACAGTAGCGCATTTTTTACTTGACAATTTTGCTCCTGATAAATAATCATATACTTCAAAACAAAAATTATAACTTCCCTCTGGTATTGTTTGAGCATAAGTTGCTGTATTTATACCTTCTATATTTTCATATTTATAGTAAGGAGCTAACTCTTGATTTCTTAAAGTTAAAGGAACTCCACCTTCTAAATACAAGTTCTCAGCACCTAATACAAAATCTTTACTTCTAAATTGTATATTTCCTCCTTCAAAATAGGTTCGTAAACGAATTTGCCTATTACTAACAGTTATATCATTTAAAAATATTTGAACAGTTATAGGACTATTTAAACTTGTTTCATCTGCATAATTATAAAAATTCACTGGAGCAGGCGCACTAACTCTTGGTACTATAGTTACTGGATACTGTTGTGAATATAAATTAGCTACAAGTGAAAATAATGCAAAGATTAGGGGTAATATTCTTTTCATACAATAGGGTTAGTTAGTTTTTATAGATACTTTAGTTGAAGTTTATTTTTATCTATATTTTTTTCTGATTCATTTGCTAAAAACTCAATACTATTTTTTAACAAATATAATTTTATTTTTGATTTATCATCATCATTTTCAATCATTTCAAAAACTCTATTTCCAAATTTTTTATAAAATTGATTAAGATAGTTTTTGTCTTTTTTAACACTTTCTAGGGTTTTATAGTTCTTCAGCTTTGAAACAATCCATCTATGAGTTACTAATTTTTTTAATGATTTTTTTAATTTCTTATCAATCTCACTATATTCTTTTTGTAACAACTTAGAATATTCTTTTCTATCCTCTTTACTCTTATTATATAATGAATGTTTTATAGCTTCTTTTTTATCTTTTAAATATTCTAATTCCATTCTATAATCTAATCTATTAGCATCTTTTAATAAATCATTTAAAACACCATGCAAAGTAGAATAATAGATACTCAAGCTTTTTTCAGAGTCATATAGTGCTTTTAAAAATTGAATTGCTTTAATTTTATACGCTTTTTTATTATCTTCTTTAGCAATTTCAATTCTATTATCATTAAACTTTCTCTTTCTCTTTAAAGGCAAATCTTTAAAAATTGAAGAGTTTAATAATATTGCTATTTTTTGATCTACATCTTCAATTGATCCTTTATAAATAGAATCTCTGTATTTAAAATTAATAGCATCATTTTTAACTCTTTTTCGCTTTTTCTTTTTAACACGTACTCTCCTTTTCCTTTTTCCGAATTTTATATTCTTCGAATCAAAAACACCGAAATTATAAGTGTAACCAAAAGTTACTGTAAAATCTTTTTTTGAATTATTTAAAGAGCTTCTTAATTGAGCTAGCGTGTTTAAGTTAAAATTATGTCGTTTTTTATAAATATAGCGTCCACTAATCCTGAAGTTAGTAATGTCGCCTTGTTTTTCTCCATTATTTATACTTTGATTATATCCTAATGAACTATTTACTTTCAGTTTTTTTTCTAAAAAACTTTTATTAGCCGATACTGTTGGCCCTATTATGACACTATTATTATCAGCTACCTTATTATAACTTCCATTTAAAGCTCCAGATATATTTAAATTAGACTCTGGGTACCCTATTGTATATACTACATTACCATTATAGAGTGTTGACTTATCCAGATTGCTAGCTTTACCATCAATCTCATTTACTGCATCTTGAAATGTTAATCCTACATTAATATTTTGTCTAGAACTTTCTGTATCTTTAAGGATATAGTTTACATTAAGATTTGCATTTTGTGATATTTGAGACACATTAGCTTTATCTAACTCTTGTTCAATTTGAGATACTCCGTTAATAAAATCGAATTGATTTTTTATATTAGTATAAGATTGAAAATTAGAATATGCTAATGTCATATTCATTTTTTTACTTGCATCAAAAGCTAAGTTAATAGAACTAACTAATCTTTTTAATTGAGTTGCTTTACTTCCATCTAAATCATCTTTTTGTAAACCTGCATTTACAGTAATAGCTAATTTATCTTTAAATATACGTTGGGATGCATTTACTGTTATGTTTTCTAAATCATTATTAAAAAAATAACCTCCTAGTGTTTGATAGTTTGGATCTATATATTCGTAACCTACTCCTATACTTCCTTTTCCTATTTGATAAACAAAATTAAAATTAAATGCTTTATAATAACGGGTTGTTACATTAGAATTTAATAAAAAGGACATGAACCCATCGCTCTTTCCTCCTGCTCTTATATCTTCTGTTAAAGCAGAAAAAGCTATTTCTCCTTTTACTTTTAACCCTTTAATAACGTTTGCTTCTCCATCAACACTAATTACAGTATTGTCCTTTGGTTGAATATTTTTCTCTACAGGTATTCTTTCTTTTAACGAACTTAAATCATCACTTGCTTTAAAAAATATTCCTCCAATAGAGAATTTATCAAATTTATAAGAAGCTTTAAATCCATATCCCATTCTTTTATAGTTAGCTTCTCCATTTAAATTTTCTGTACTATACTCTCTCTCTTTTAAAAGTCTTCCATACATTAAACTTACTTTAAAATTTCCTTTAGGTGACAAATCAAGTCCTAATCCAGTAAATTGATGCCCACTTAATGTATAAGGAGAAAAAGACATATTTACATCTCCAATATGAGCAGTGACCCATTTATAACTTGGATGTAAACTAAGCCTATTAAAAGAAAAAGGATTATTAGTTTGAAATTTACTGTTAGAATAAGAAAATGATAAAGGGATATTATAAACATCACTTATATTCAAATTAATATTTCCTGATAAAAAATAAGTAAAAGGTTCTCTATTAGAGTCTCCGCTATAAAAAACTGAGTTAACTCCAACACCACCTGTTAATTTAAAGATTGATGATTTACCTATTTTCTCTAAGTTTTGACTAAAAACGATAAAGGGAAATAGTACAAAAATGTACAACGTTTTTTTTAGTTCCAATTTTAGCAATTAATTGATACGCAAAGAAAACAATTTTTATTCTAAAAATAAACTAGTTAGTTAAAAAAAATTCACATTTCTTTAACATTAAAATTTTCATAAAAAAAGGCCCAAGTTTTACACTTGAGCCTTTTTAAATCAACTATTAAAAACTAACTAATCACTAACTGTTATGTTAAGTAATCAATTATAAGACGACCTGCTCTTTCAATAGTTACACTTTAATTTTACCTTTAACAGTATTTTATGATATCAACTTACTCAATAAACAAACGTTGCCCAATAAAAATAGTATTACTTTTTAAATTATTCATACTTTTAATTTCAGTTACAGACTTTCCGTATTGTTTTGCTATACTATATAATGTATCGCCAGAACCAACAATATGATTCATTTTTTCAACATTAACTTCCGTTGATTTTTCATCAATAGATGAAACTTCTTTTTTTTGTTTTAAATCTTCATAGCCCACCACTATCTCATCACCTATTTCAATCTTATCAAAGTTTTCCAAACTATTTAATTGATATAACTTCCCTAAATTTAGATTATACATTCTTGCAATTGTACTTAATGTTTCTCCTTTTTGAACTATATGAGTTATTGTTGGGTCATATTCAACCTTTATCTTTTTTTGAGGTTTTGTAGCTGGGTTAATTGGTAAAACTTTTGATACATCGCCAGTTATTAAATTCATATAAGCTATTTTACCATTCAATGAAATTTTATCCCACCCTTTTGGCAATTTACTTTCTTGAGCGTACGTATAACTACTAATAAATAGTAGTAAATAAAATATTAAAAAAGTTTTCCTCATTATTCTTCTCTTTAACTCTCATCAAATATACTAATCTTTAAGCTATTACATTATAACAATAAAAACCCCACATAGTATATATACCTATATGGGGTTAATAACAAAATTACGCTTTGCCTTTAATTTGTTTTAATAAATTTACCAATATGTTTTTTATTATTTCTCTTATAAGAATAAAAATACAATCCACTTTTTAAAGAGCTAACATTAAATACTTTTTTACTTGTATTTAAATTTGTTTTCTCTCTAAAAACTACAGCACCATTAATATCAAACACCTCAATTTCAGAATTTATATTAGCCTCTCTCATATTTAAATCAACAATTATTAAATTATTAATTACTGGGTTAGAGAATACTTTTACTTCTTCTTCACTTAAAACTTGCTTAGTTGTTGGTGATTTTCTAAGTTGTTGACCTAAAGAATCAAAATATGCCTTATGGCTTGTAGAAAAAGTAGAATTATTAGCTAAATCCCAATTTATAGACCAAGTCATTAACCCTCTAAATTCAGGATAAGTAGTACTAGTAGTATAAGTTCTATTTGGATACGATGTACCTTTAATTAAATAATCTAATGCTTGTTGAACTATAGCTTCTGATGTATATCCACTTCCTGCTGCTCTTGGTTCAGCTGGTAAACCTATTGCTACTTGATTTGATCTTAAACCTGGAAAATTTAACCCTGTTTGTGCTACCTTAAACCCAGTAATTAACATTTCTGCCATTGCTACATGAAAATCTGCTGTAGCTGGTTGATATATTTTACCATCTCTACCAAACATTGAACCTGTATTATAATGTTGTACATGTATATAATCCATTTGATCACGTAAAGCGTGTATTACAGGCAAGTATGCTCCAAAGATTCCTGAATAATTTCCATATGCACCTTGTACATATGCCGTTTCTGGAGCCATACTTAATGTAAATTTACTTGCTCCTACATTATTTATTACCTCTTTAGTACCTTGAATAAGGTTTACTATTTTTGGTGTTGTAGGGTTTCTAAAATCCGTATCACCTGAATTTAAAGACAGAGAATTTCCTTCTAGATCAATATCTAAACCATCAAAGCCATATGTATTAATAATACTTGTCATTGATGTAACAAATTCATTTTTATCTGTTTCATTATTTAGCTCTACATGAGCATTAGCTCCTCCTATAGAAATTAATACTTTTTGACCTCTACCTTGTAAAATAGCCACGTCATTTTTAAATTCATTTATGTTTCCTCCATAAATACTAAATGGGGAAAATTTCATATCAGATTTACTACCTGTTTTTGGCTCTGCAAACGCTACACAAACAACATCCCAATTAGATGACACATCTCTTAATTTTGGAATTGTTGAGCCATTATCAAAGTTATGCCAATAACCAACTAATATTTTTCCTGATATTGGAGTTTGTGTTCCATCTGATATTACAACAGAAGAAGATGTTGTAGAATTATTTTCATTATCAGTAGCTTTTGCTGTTAATATATATTTACCTGCCTGTGCATTTGCTAACGTATATGAATATGGGCTACTAGTATCTTCCCCTAATTTTGTTGTTCCATTAAAAAATTCAACTTTTGAAATACTTCCATCATCAGTTGCAGAAGCATTAATTGTAATTGAACCACCTACCGTATATACAGCTCCACTTACAGGAGATGTAATACTTACCTCTGGGCTACTTCCTGAACTACAACTTCCTACTTTAGCCCATGCATCTTGCCAATGAGCTCCTGTTCCTGGTGCATAAGCCCAAGCTGCTGCTGATGAACACCAACCAGCTACATTACATTTAAATTTATCTCCTCCATTTTGCACCTCTTGATTTTGATTATATGAAGTTCCAGCTGCATATTGTGTTACTCCATCACAACCAGTTCCTCCAGTATTATCTTTTTCAATCTTAACCTGTACTACTATAGATGTAGTTGAAGCATTTTTATCATCAGTTGCTTTAGCTGTTAATGTATACGTTCCTTCTAAGGCGTTAGTTATGGTATAACTGTAAGGACTTGTTGTATCCTCTCCTAATTTTGTAGTTCCATTAAAAAACACGACTTTATTAACCGTTCCGTCACTATCAGAAGCACTTGCAGTAATTTCAACAGTCGCCCCTTCTTTAAAAGTTGCATTAGTTGATGGTGAAGTTATATTTACAGTTGGAGATACATTATCACCTCCACCAGTTCCAGTACAATCCTTTATCTTCTTCCATGGTTGACCATCACCTGTATGTGTATCTGGAGTTTGATTTTTTGTCCACCATTTCGCTTGATAGTTAACATTCTTATATTTAACATTTTCTCCCCCATTATATGTAATTGTAGCTGACCAATCAGCTATTCCACTACAATTATCTACTGTACCTCCATTTACTTTTACTGTTATTACAGATGAAGTAGCACTTAAATTTTTATCATCAGTTGCTTTTGCAGTTAGTGTATATGTTCCTACTAAGGAATTTACTATATTATAGCTATAAGGACTTGTTACATCCTCTCCTAATTTTGTTGACCCATTAAAAAATTCGACTTTACTAATTGTTCCGTCACTATCAGTGGCATCAACTTTTACCTCAATTGTTTCACCTTCATTAAATATAGCATCATCAGTAGGAGAAGTTATACTAACTATTGGTGGTAAATTCTCACCGGTTCCATTAGCAACAATTGTGACAATTGATGAAGTTGATACAGCATTATCATTATCAGTAGCCTTAGCAGTTAATGTATAATTCCCAGCTACAATGTTTTCTAATGTAAATTCGTAAGGTAAAGTAGTATCTTCTCCTAATTTTGTAGATCCATTAAAAAATTCGACTTTACTAATTGTTCCGTCACTATCAGAAGCATTTGCTTTTATTGTAACAGTATCTCCTTCTGCATAAGTTGCATTATTACTTGGTGAAGTTATACTTACTGAGGGTGAAGTATTTCCTCCTGTTCCACCATTAGCAAAAACTTCATTCATTTTATTTACAAGAGGCGACTTTACATTTGACCAGCGTTTCAATTTGGTTCCAAAAGATGTCGCTGAACCACTTATTTCAAGATCACCATAAACTGTCCAAACAATAGTACCTGCAAGTTCATTATCGTTTATAAATTGAGCCTTTATGCCTATAGATTCTTCATCATCATAACTTAAAAAGAAATTTCCTTTAACCAAATAAGGTACTTTAGCTTCATCATCCCACTTTCTTGTCCATCCACTATTAGGAGACAAAGCTTTTTGCTTTATAAAAAAATAATTAGGAGTACCATCATACACTTCTAACTTCCAATTAGTATAATCAGAAGCTGTTTGTATAGGGCCATCTGGTTGAATTGTTACTGCCTTTTTAACTGTTTTAGCATTTAAATCAGCAGCTCCTTCAGTTACTACTCCCCTACCATAAAATGGAGCACCAAAACAAATTTTATTTTTTGGGACACCATTATCTACTAATTTTTGTAGAGTTGCTTGCCAATTAAAAAAAGAAACTTCTGCATTTGCATATGGATATACTGGTGCATTATGCCCAGCTTTGTTTGACCAACCACCATTCATATCATAGGTCATCATATTAAAGTAATCCATTGAATTAGATAATTTATTCCAATTAAAACCATCTAATTTCCTTGGGTCAGCTGACATGGCAGATGTAATTAATTTATCAGGGCCTATAGCTACTCTAATTTCTTCTACTAAGTTCTCAAAATTAGCAAAATCGGCTTGTGTACCTGTAAAGTTCATACCTGAGTATGGCCCAGGATATTCCCAATCTAAATCAATACCATCAAAACCAGTAGCAATAAGTTTTTTACAATCTTCAATAAATCTTGCTCTCTTTACTGGATCAGCAGCCATTTCTGGAAAATGCTTACACATACTCCATCCTCCAATAGAAGCCATTACTTTTACTCCTTTTTGATGCGCTAATTCAAGTAAACCAGGAGCACCACTTTCCTTGTGTAAAGGTAAAGGTAGTGGCCCACTTAATCCCCAAGTAGGATGCGTCCAAGTAGTTCCTTCCAATTCAACTTGGAACCCTTGAGCTTCTGCTCTTCTTTTTGCATCTGCGTTTATATGCTGTAAAGGATCTATTTCTCCAAATAATATATGCATATCCCAACTACTATAAATATCTTTCATAAAAATATCATTAGGCGCTTGTGTAGCTCCACTTTGATATATCTGCTTATTTCTATGATCACCACTATGTAGTGAACCATCATTAGCAACTCCAAAAAATGAATAATTTAAGATCGTATATTTAGAGTAATCAATATTTAGATGCGTTAAAGCACCTTGTCCAGGAATTCCGGCTGTTGTTGTTTTCCATGCATCCCAATTTGTTATATAACCTATAACTTGTTTTTGATGATTTGACGTTGTTGCTGTTCCACCTGTGTTTACTTGTGAAAACAAGAATGTAGTCATTAGAAGAAAAACTATTGATAGTTTTTCTCGAACGAATGAGAAGGGTTTCATAAAGTTTTTAGTTTTTAAATTAATTTCTTTTTTAAGCTATAGTTTATTGATAGCATCAAAAAAAAAAATCGACAAACAACTCGAAAACAACACTCTATTACACTTTTTTATTCACGAATACTTTTATATATTCTAATTTTTATTGTAAATTTTTTCTAATATTCACCTCTGTAATTTATTAACAATAAACTAAGTAAAATTATCATTAAATTTTGATTATCAATTCTTTATATGTAGTTTTAGGAAAGTTAACTAAATTTAAAAAAAATGACAGATTCAAGCAAACCTAATATTCTTTTTTGGATTATTGGTATTATAGCTCTCTTATGGAACGCTATGGGTGTTAATGCATATATTCAACAAGCCTATAAAACAGATGCTTTTAAAGCCATGTATGAAGAGGAACATTTAGAAATGATACTAAACACTCCTTCATGGGTAATGGCAGCTTTTGCATTAGCTGTTTTTGGAGGTTTATTAGGTTGTATTTTACTCTTATTAAGAAAAAAACTAGCCTTAATTGTATTTTTAATTTCATTAATAGCTATAATTATTCAAATGACTTATAATGTATTTTTAAGTAAAGCTCTTGAAGTTTACGGACCTGGTGTAGTAATAATGCCCATTATGGTAATCGTAGTTGCAGTATTCTTATATTTTTATACTAAAAAAAGTATTGATCGAGGCTGGATATCTTAAATAAAAAATAACTTATAATAAAAAAACAGTAATTAAATTACTGTTTTTTTATTGATAAAAGATGCCATTATAGATTAAATACTAAACAACTATTTACCAAATAAATCATTTTTTATTTTTGGAAGCTCCAACTCATATTTAACCACAACTGTTCTAATTATAATAATCACTGTTGCTGATATAATAAAGTGAATATCTTCATTTATATTAAAGTAACCAAGTATTAAATACACTACACCACCAGCTAAGCAAGCAGATGCATATATTTCCTTTTTAAAAATTAAAGGTACCTTTCTTGTTAAAACATCTCTAATTACACCTCCAAAAACTGCTGAAACCATTCCCATTACTAAAGCTATGAATGGGTGTAAATTATATGATAATCCTTTTTGTAAGCCCAATAAAGTAAAAACGCTTATACCAATTGTATCAAACAAAAACATAGTTTTTCGCAAGGGTGCTATTCTACTTCTAAATAAAAAAGTTATAGCAACAGCTGTTAAAATTGTCCATATATAATTTATATCTCCAATCCAGTTTATAGGGTGCGCATTTATTAGTACATCACGTACCATACCTCCTCCAACTGCAGTTACAAAAGCAATAATAATAACTCCAAAAACATCAAAATCTTTCTTTAATGCAACCAGAGCTCCACTTATAGCAAAAGCAAACGTACCAATGATATCTATTGCATAAATTATATTCATTTTAAATTGTAATTTCAGAAATTCTTATCTGTAACAATCTTTCAACCTCTTTAATACGACTTCTTTCATTTTTAAGAATCAAAGTTAAAGAAACTCCTTTCTTACCAGCTCTTGCTGTTCTTCCACTTCTATGCGTATAATACTCTAGTTTTTCTGGTAATTGATGATGAATAACAAACCCTAAATTTTGTACATCTATACCTCTAGCTGCTACATCAGTTGAAACTAATATTTGTAAATTTTCTTTTTTAAATGCACGCATAACTTTATCACGCTCCTTTTGTTGCATATCTCCTTCTAAAGCTTCTACAGAAAAACCTTCTTCTTTCAATTCTTTTGTTAGTTTTTGAGCACCTGCTTTTGTTCTTGAAAAAATGATTCCTCTTTCTGAGTTTCTTCTTTCTATGAACTTAACAATTAAATTTACTTTTTCAGGAATTGTGGTTTCAACAAACTGATGAGTGATATTAGCATTTACTAATGAGTTTTTATTCACCTCTACTTGTTTTGCTGAGGCATTCATATATTTTTTTATAATACTTCTTATTTCATCTGGCATAGTTGCTGAAAACAACCATGTTTTTCTTGTTCCAGAAGTATATTTTAAAATACGATTCAACTCTTCTTTAAACCCCATACTTAGCATTTCATCAGCTTCATCAAGTACAAGTGTTTTTATATCGTTTAAATCTACCTCTCCTCTTTCTATCAAATCAATTAAACGTCCAGGAGTAGCAATAACAATATGAGTTGTTCTTTGTAAATTTTTTATTTGGCGATCAATTTTTTCACCTCCATAAACAGCTTCTAAAAAAATTTTATCATCAACATATTTCGTAAACTTAAATAATTGTTTTTTTATTTGCTGAACCAACTCTCTAGTTGGTGATAAAATCAAAGCCTGAATAGTATTTTTTGATGCATCAATTTTATGTAAAATAGGTAAGCCATAAGCAGCTGTTTTACCAGTACCAGTTTGAGCCAATCCTATAAAATCTGAATTATTTTCTAATAAATAAGGTATCGCTTCTTCTTGTACTTTTGTTGGAATAGTTATTCCTAACTCTTTTAACCCCTTTACATACTCTTTTCTTATCCCTAACTCTCTAAATGTTGTCATCCTTAATTTATTTATAACTGCAAAGATATTGCTTATTTTTTGCCTAAAAGTAAGTTTGTTATTTCTTTAGTTACCCTTTTAGGTTTTAATTTAATTGCATCAAGTAGGCAAAATGTTGTTTGCGATTTCACTAATAAAGTTTCACCTCTATACATTTCAAAATGACGAATTGACTTTATTCCCTCTGTTTTACCAACCCACGTTTTTACTATAATTTTGTCGCCTAAAACTGCTTGGTTTTTATAATCTATTTCATGTCTTACTACAAACCAAACATAATCTGGTTTAGGAATATCTTTTATTAATATTGACCAATGTTCATTAGATATTTCTTGCATCCACTGAACATATACTACATTATTTACATGATTATATTCATCTATTTCGTTAGAAGACACAACACGTTTATTCTCGTAAAATTTCATGCAGCAAACTTACATGAATGATGTTAATATTTACTTAAATCTTATCTTCATTTTACTACTATAACATAATATTTATGATATTCGAGTACTGAAAACTACATATGAATAAAATTACTAACAAATTTGGCACTGAAAAAATAAGTAAACTTCTTTTAAAACAGGCTATTCCTGCTTCGATAGGGATTTTAGTAATGTCTCTAAATATGATAGTTGATACAATTTTTGTTGGCCGTTGGATTAGTGTTATGGCTATTGCTGCAATTACTGTTGTTTTACCTATTGCATTTCTTATTTCTTCTATTGGAATGGGTATTGGTATTGGCGGTAGCTCTATTATATCGAGAGCTTTAGGCAAAAAAAACACATACAAAGCTTATAAAGTTTTTGGTAATCAGGTAAGCTTAACTGTTGTACTATCCCTTTCTTTTGTTTTTATTGGTACCCTTTATTGTTCTTCAATTTTAGAATTATTTGGTGCAAATGGTAACATTATAGTTCCTGCTACAGAATATTTCCATGTCATTATTTGGGGAATTCCTTTTTTAGCTTTTGCTATGATGGGAAATCCAGTAACAAGAGCTATAGGTAAACCTAATTATGCTATGTTTACTTTAATTTTACCTGCAATAGCAAATATTTTACTAGATATCATTTTTATTAAATTTATGAATTTAGGCATGTACGGTGCTGGTTTAGCTACTTCAATTTCTTATGCTGTAAGCGGACTATTTATTTTATGGTTTTTTCTTTCAAAAAATACCGAATTAAAGATCATTCCAAAGTATTTTATTATTGACTTTTCCATTTTAAAAGAAATTGTTTCTTTAGGTGGTATTACAATAATTAGACAAGGTACTATTAGTGTTCTTGTTATCATTTTAAATTTTACATTATTTAAATATGGGGGTGAAATATCTATAGCTATTTATGGTATAATTAATAGAGTTATGATGTTTTCACTTTTCCCTGTACTTGGGGTTACTCAAGGTTTTTTACCTATTGCAGGTTATAATTATGGCGCTAATGATTCACAAAGAGTTAAAGAATCTATTAAAACATCTATTATATTTGGTACGGGTATCGCTACATTTATTTTTATTTTAATAATGCTATTTCCTTCTCAGCTAGTGGGTATTTTTACAGATGATAAAGAATTATTAAACCAAACTCCAAATGCTTTAATTATTGCCTTTTTAGCAACTCCGGTAATTACTACGCAACTTATAGGGTCTGCTTATTTCCAAGCGGCAGGCAAGGCATTACCTGCATTATTATTAACTTTATTAAAACAAGGGTTTTTCTTAATTCCATTAGTATATGTTTTGCCTAAATTTTATGGTATTAATGGCGTATGGATTTCTTTTCCTATAGCAGATATTTTATCTACTCTAATTACTTATTTTTTCTTGCAAAGAGAAATTCGTTTAAACTTAAAAATTAATAATTAACATTATCTTTTTTTATCATATTAAAAAAACTCGTACATTTGGAACGTTCATTTCAATTAAATGCCAAAAGTAGAAACCTTTAATAAAGAAGTTGTAATAAAACAAGCTACTAAAGTTTTTCATCGGAAAAGCTACAGCTTAACGTCTATGCAAGATCTAGTAGATGCAACTGGCTTAAACCGATCTAGTATTTATAATACTTTTGGTAGCAAGCTAGATTTATATACAGTTTGTTTAAAAAGTTATCAAACTAACTTTAAATGTAGTATAGAAAATATTTTAAAGAATATTAATTCACCTCTTAAAGCAATTGAAGCTATTTTTATATTAAATATTAAGCAAAATAAGAATAATAAAAATATAGGTTGCTTAATTAATAATTGTACTTCAGAAATGGCCAATCAAGAAGTTACAATTCAAAAGTTCTTAGATAATAATCATAAAAGCATGATTAAATTATTTCAAGATTTTATTGAAAAAGGGCAACAAGAAGGTTCTATCAACAAAAATAATACTGCATATGAATATGCTTTATATTTATTAAACTCTATTCAAGGTTTAAGTATTTCTGGAATTTTAATGAACAATTGTAAACAATTAGAAAGTATAGTTAAAACAACCCTTTCTACATTAAAATAATTTTTTTTAACCTAATTTGAAACGAACGTTTCAAATAAAAAAACTAAAAATGAATAAATTACAAAACAAAGTAGCCGTAATAACAGGTGCAAATAGTGGAATTGGATTAGCAACTGCTAAATTATTCTTAAAGAATGGTGCTAAAGTTGTACTAGCAGGTAGAAGAGAAGATGCTTTAAATGAAGCTACAGATGGCTTATCTGGCGACTTTATAACTGTTGTTGCTGACGTATCTAAAGATGAAGATAACATAACACTAATTAAAAAAGCTGTTGAAAAGTATGGAAACATAGATGTATTATATTTAAATGCAGGAGTTGCACCTCTTGCTACAACAACAGACATTACAACAGCACATTATAATGAGGTTTTTGATATAAATGTTAAAGGTCCGATTTTAGCAACTAAAGAAGCTTTACCATATATGAATGATAATGGAAGTATACTATTTACTAACTCTATTGTACATCAAAAAGGCTTTGATGGTTTATCAGTGTACTCAGCTAGTAAGGGAGCCTTAAGAGCCTATGCTAGAGTATTAACATCTGAGGTTAAATCTAGAGGAATTCGTGTAAACTCAATTGCCCCTGGTCCTATTGATACACCTATTTATGGAAAAATGAACTTACCACAAGATGTTGTAGAAGAAATGGGGAAAGGTTTTGCTAGCCAAGTACCTTTAGGCAGATTTGGAACTTCTGAAGAAATTGCTAATACAGCTTTATTTTTGGCTTCAGAAGACGCTTCATATATTAATGGAGTTGAACTAGAAGTGGATGGTGGCTTAAGTCAAATATAATAATAAATAAAAAAGCTGAGATATAATCTCAGCTTTTTTTATAGTATTGACTCTCCATTTAAATTTGTAGTAAGTATATCACTCATTAAATTAAAATAAGGTCTAAGAGTTTTAAAGGAAGCATCTATTTCGTTTAAAAAGTTTTTAGACATGACTTCTTTATCTGTAAACCTTCTAATAGCTATAAAACCTTTCTTTTTAATTAAATCTATTGATTCATGTTCTTTATCAAATCCTTTAGGAGCAGTCTTTAGTTCATCTCCTTCTAATTTCCCTCCAAAATATTTTATAAAGTTTTCTTCAGCAAGTATTTCTCTTATTTCAGAAGCATCTAATTCAAACTCTTTACGGATTCTAAATAAATCTTCTTTTTCTGGTTGCCAAAAGCCCCCTCCTAAAACT
Organism: Tenacibaculum halocynthiae; assembly: GCF_964512825.1. Taxonomy (NCBI): domain Bacteria; kingdom Pseudomonadati; phylum Bacteroidota; class Flavobacteriia; order Flavobacteriales; family Flavobacteriaceae; genus Tenacibaculum; species Tenacibaculum halocynthiae. The sequence goes on from NZ_CAZELG010000021.1 coordinate 33,619, forward strand.
GTATCTCCAGGCTTAACTTGTAAAAAGTACCCTCCTCTTAATTCTTTACCTTTTCTTGAATAGGAAACTGCAAAACGAGGATTATAAGGTGTTTTATCTTTTGAAAAACGCACATCTCTATATATTCTATATACTTTTTGCTTTTCAATCTCATCATGTAACTCTAGGTTTTGATTTATCTCAGTAAATAATTCTTTCGCATTATTCAAGGAAAGGTCATACACTTTTTTATTTTCTGCAAACCAATCTCGGTTATTATTATTTTCTAAATCTTGTAAAAATTGAAAAGTTTTTTTTTCGAATTGCATCTAACTAAAATTTGATTTAAATATACAAAAAAACCCTATAGAAAATATTTCAATAGGGTTAATTATATATGTTTAATTTAACTATGTTTTATACATTAAATCTAAAGTTCATGATATCACCATCTTGAACAATGTATTCCTTTCCTTCTACTCCTAACTTTCCAGCTTCTTTAACTTTTTGTTCACCACCTAAAGAAGTATAATCATCATACTTTATAACTTCAGCTCTAATAAAACCTTTTTCAAAATCGGTATGAATTACCCCAGCAGCCTGTGGAGCAGTATCACCTATGTTTATAGTCCAAGCTCTTACTTCTTTAACTCCAACAGTAAAATACGTTTGTAAATTTAATAACTTATATGCAGCTCTAATTAAAACTGAGGCACCAGCTTCTTCAAGACCTATATCAGCCAAAAACATTTGACGCTCTTCGTAATCATCTAATTCAGTAATATCTGCCTCAGTTCCTATTGCTAATACAATAACTTCTGCATTTTCATCTTTTACAGCTTCTCTTACCTTTTCTACATAAGCATTTCCAGAAACAGCTGAACCTTCATCTACGTTACAAACATATAATACAGGCTTAGAGGTTATGAATTGTAATGACTTTACAATCTCTTGATCTTTTTCAGAGAACTCAATAGCTCTAACAGAAACACCTTCTAATAAAGTTTTTTCAACTTTTAGTAAAACCTCTAATTCTATTTGAGCTTCTTTGTTTCCAGTTTTAGCAGTTCTTTTTACACGTTCTAAACGTTTTTGAACAGTTTCTAAATCTTTTAACTGTAATTCTATGTCAATAGTTTCTTTATCTCTTACTGGATCAACAGAAGCATCTACATGAATAATATTATCATTATCAAAACATCTCAATACGTGTATAATAGCATCAGTTTCTCTAATGTTTGCTAAGAATTGATTTCCTAAACCTTCTCCTTTACTTGCTCCTTTAACTAAACCTGCAATATCAACAATCTCTACAGTTGCTGGCATTACCCTTTCAGGATTTACCATACCTTCTAAAACTTGAATTCTTGGGTCTGGTACATTCACCACTCCTATGTTAGGTTCAATAGTACAAAATGGGAAATTTGCACTCTGCGCTTTAGCATTTGACAAACAATTAAACAATGTCGATTTTCCTACGTTTGGTAATCCTACAATTCCAGCTTTCATTATAATATGTTATTGATATTTTTTGCGAATGCAAATATAGTATATTACTTGGTTTTATGACTATAATTTGTAGAACCTAATACAACTAGTTTAACAGTTTTTTATCATATTAATATTTTTTTCACTACATTTATCGGGAATTAACTACTAATTAATGAGTAATTTATCTGATGACATTTTATGGAAATCATTAAAAGAAGGTGATCTTAAAGCTTTTTCTGTACTATTCAAAAAGTTTTATCCTCCTCTATTTAGTTATGGTCTAAAAATTTCAAAAGATCCTGTTATTACTGAAGATTCTTTACAAGATTTCTTTGTATATATATTTGAACACAAAGAAAACTTAAGTGACTTAGATAAGATTGCTCCTTACTTATTTTCTTCTTACAGACGATTTATTATTAAGAGAATAAACAAGATTAAAAAATATTCAATAGTTAGAAACATTGATAAAAATATTGTTGATATAAATTTTACCCCAGAAGAGTTTATAACTAACCAAGAATCAACAACCTTTAGAAATAAAAACCTTACCAAACTAGTCAACGAACTACCCAAAAGACAAAAAGAAGTTATTTATTTAAAATTTCATTGTAATTTAAAAGCTAAAGAAATAGCAGAAACAATGGATATTAACTATCAAAGTGTAATAAATATACTTCATAAAGCTATTAAAAATTTAAGAGAAGAAATGGCTATTTTACAATTATTAAATTCATAAATTTGCGGGATTAAAAAGAGTATATATATAAAATAATGTACTTTATATATATACACAGTTAGTATTACTATAATTTAATGGCTAAAAGGACGTATAATACAATTCATGATTTTTTAAATGATTCATCATTTAAAAACTGGGCTCATAACAGTCAGTTATCTGATATTTCTTTTTGGGATTTTTGGTTAAAAAACAATCCTTTAAAGAAAGATATTGCTTATGAAGCACGTGATATATTACTAGGCATTAATTTTAAAAAAACGTCTATACCAGAAGAAAAGTTAAATATTGAGTGGAACAAACTTGAAACTAAACTAAAAGCTACTCAAAACAAAAAAAATAATATTTTAAATAAAAAATATTTAACTCTAATTAGTGTTGCTGCAAGTATTTTAATATTGATTTCTGTAGGTATATATACTACTTTTTTAAACTCATCGTATATTACTCATAAAACAGCATATGGTGAAACGTTAGATTTAAAATTAAAAGATGGTACTTCTGTTACATTAAACTCTAACTCTAGCATTACATATAAAAATAATGATGTTAGAAAAGTATGGCTTAAAGGTGAGGCTTATTTTAAAGTTAATAAAAAAGAAACCACTAACGCAAAATTTTGGGTAAATACTGATGACCTAAAAGTAGAAGTATATGGAACAGAATTTAACGTTAATACTAAAAAAGAAAAAACAAAAGTATATTTAGAAGAAGGTAGTATTTGGTTAACTATGAATAATGGAAAATCTAAAAAAATGATACCGGGTAACTATATTGAATACTCATCTGAATATAAAAAAATAACAGTTGATGAAAAATTAATTTCAAATGAAGAGAAAACATCTTGGAAAAATGGAAAGTTAATTTTTAACAACTATACATTAGAAGAAGCATTAAACAAGGTAACAGATACCTATGGAGTAAATTTCACTTATAAAAACCCTGAAACTAAAGCGTTTTTAATTACTGGAATAGTTCCTACAACTAATTTAGATATCTGTTTAAATGCTATAAAAAAATCAACAAATATTATTATTAAAAAAGAAAATACTAAATTAGTGGTTTATAAAAAATAACCAACTACCTTTTTTAATGTCCAAAAAGAATACTAAAATACATTTTATACTATTCTTTGCTTGCCTTTTTTATTTTCTTACTAGCTATTCTCAAAATAAAAAACAGTTACTTCTTAGTGATGCTTTAAATATAATAAGCAATAAACATAAGGTGTTTTTTACCTATAACCCTGTTGTTATAAAAGATCAAAAAGTAGAAGTTCAAAACTTACAAAAGCTCCCACTAAATCAGTCAATTGAATTATTAAAAAAATTAACTTCTTACAAAATAGATTATCTTGGAAACAACTATTATGTATTGTATGCTTCAATAAAAAATAAATATTATACAAATCAAAAATCATTATACAAAACACAATTAAAACTATTAAAAGATAGTATCAATAAAAAAGAGGAAGAAGTTACAGTACGAGGAATTGTACTTAATCAATATTATCAACCAATAAAAAAAGTTAATATTATTGAAAGTAATACCCAAAATGGAACCATTTCTAGAAATGACGGATCTTTTGAGTTAAAGCTTCTTATAAATAATCCTATCATATTTACTCATATAGGATATAAAACAGAAATTGTTCAAACAAAAAATAAATTTTTAAGAGTATTATTAAAATCGGGAATTGAATTAGATGAAATATTAATAGTCGGGTCTAGAAATAATCAAAGAAAGAAAGTAGACTCACCTGTATCAACCGATGTTATCGAAATAGATAATATTAAAAAGAAAAGTGAATTTTTAGAGGTAAATCAGTTTATTCAAAATGAAATTCCTTCATTTAATGCTACTAAACAATCAGGTTCAGATGGAGCTGATCATATTGTTCCTGCAACATACAGAGGATTAGGACCAGATCAAACATTAGTTTTAATTAATGGTAAAAGAAGACATCAAGCATCACTTATCAATTTATACGGAACAAGAGGTAGAGGGAATTCTGGTACAGATTTAAATGCTATTCCTGCCTCTGCAATTAAAAGAATAGAAGTTCTTAAAGATGGAGCCTCTGCTCAATATGGTTCTGATGCTATCGCAGGTGTTATAAATATAGTTTTAAAAGATAATGTTAATCAAACAAATATAAATTCAACTGTAGGGTTTTATAATGCAAATAATAATTCAGATCAAAGTAAAAAAGGCATCGATGGATTTACCTATAAAGCTGATGTAAATTACGGAACTAAAATTAATAAAAATGGTTTTGTAAATGTTTCAGCAGAGTTTCTTTCTAAAGATCATACATTTAGAAATGGTACAAATGTTCGACAAAAATATGGCGATGCAGCACTAAAAAGTAGTAATTTATTCATCAATTCTGAAATACCTATTTCCCCTACAATGAGAGCTTACACAAATGGAGGATATAGTTTTAAAAACACTGAAGCTTATGCTTTTACTAGAACTTCAGATAGTGAAAGAAATATAATAAGTATTTATCCAAATGGATTTAATCCAATGATTACTTCTAACATTTCAGATAAGTCATTTACACTAGGTTTAAAAGGAAAATTAAAAGGATGGAATATTGACTTTAGTAACACGTATGGAAAAAATAATTTCCATTATTTCATAAAAGAAACTCTAAATGCTACCCTTCTTGATAAATCTCCAAAAGAATTTGATGCTGGTGGGCATAGCTTAAGTCAAAATACAACAAACTTTGATATTTCAAAATATTTTCGATCCACTTTTAAAGGCCTAAACATTGCCTTAGGTTTAGAAAATAGAATTGAAAGTTATAAGATTTTTGCTGGAGAAGAAGGCTCTTATGCTTCCTATGACCTTAATGGTAATATTGTTAATAGTAATACACCTATTAATCAAATACCTACCTTAAACAATAAAATTAGACCTGGAGGATCTCAAGGTTTTCCTGGGTACTCGCCCTTAAATAAAGTAAACAGGAATCGTACAAGTTTTAGTTTATATTTTGATAGCGAAATAGATTTTTCAAAAAAGTGGCTTCTAACAACAGCTTTTCGTTATGAAAATTATAGTGATTTTGGAAACACTATTAATACTAAAATTGCTACTAGGTTTAAAGTTACTTCAACAACAAATTTAAGAGCATCATTTAGTACAGGTTTTAGAGCTCCTTCATTAGCTCAAATTTATTATAATTTAAAATTCACCAACTACATAGATAACAAACCTGTTGAATCATTTTTAATAGCTAACAACAACCCAATCACTAACAAGTTTGGAATTAAACAGTTAAAAGAAGAAAAAGCTGTTAACTATAGTTTAGGTATAAGTCACAAAGCAAGTAAAAATTTACAATTCTTTATCGACTCTTATTATATTTTTATAAAAGATAGAATTATTTTGAGTGGAAATTTTGATGCATCAAGTATTGACCCTAATGTTCAAAATGTTCAATTCTTTGCTAATGGGGTTAACACTTCAACTTACGGATTAGATTTTAAACTTAATTGGTGTAAAAAATTTACAACTTCTAAACTCTTTATTAATTTTTCAGGAAATTTTAATAAGATGAAAATTACAAGGATAAACAATAAAGATCTTGATTTAAAAACATTTTTTGGAGCAAGAGAACAATATTTTTTACTTGCTTCAGCTCCGAAACATAAATTAATTTTAAATGCTATTTACAGTAATAAAAATATATCATTAAGTTCAAGTATAACAAGGTTTAGTAGTCTTAGATTACTTGATTGGCAAATAAATAAGCCGCTTAGTAATTTTAACAACTCTCCTGAAGAAAGATTATCAGCCTCAATAGATGACTATGGTGCAAAATACACTTTAGATAGTCATTTTTCTTATAAATTATCAAAAAATTATTCAATTCAAATTGGTGTCAACAATCTATTTAACACCTACCCTACTCAACAAGGCGGAAATACTGATAGTGGAGGTCTATGGGATGCTGTTCAAATGGGTAGTAATGGAGCTTTCTATTACAGTAAATTTTCTGTTAATTTTTAACTTTATTTTAACTTTTTTCAAAAAAACAGAGTATAGAAAAATAAAACTCAACTTAATAATAATACAAGGCTACTGTTAATAAAATAACAAAACAGCAAAAACCTTCTTAATTATTAACTAAATTTTTATTTATGAAAAAACTTTTCACGTTACTCTTTACAATTGTATTTAGTGGTTTTACATGGGCACAAATGCAAATTTCTGGAACAGTCACAGACTCTAACAATGATGCCCTACCTGGCGCAAATATCATTGAAAAAGGCACACAAAATGGTGCAAATACTGATTTTGATGGAAAATTTAACCTGACAGTCCAAGAAGGAGCAATACTTGTTGTTAGTTTTTCTGGATATGAAACACAGGAAGTTTCAGTTAATGGTAAAAAAGTATTTAATATTGTTTTAAAAGAAGGATTAGAACTTGATGAAGTAATTATAACAGGTAGTAGAACTCCTTCTAGAAGTAATACTACAAGTTCATTACCAATTGATGTTGTTGGTGTAAAAGAACTACAAGCAACCGGTCAAACAACTTTTGATAAAGCTTTACAGTATAAAATACCATCATTTAATACAGTACAAACACCTGTTAATGATGCTACTTCATTACTTGATCCATATGAAATTAGAAACATGGGACCAAGTAGAACGCTTATACTTATTAATGGTAAACGTAAAAACTTAAGTTCATTATTATATACACAAACATCTCCTGGTAGAGGTGAAACAGGTGCTGATATTTCTGGTATCCCAACTGACGCAATTGAAACTATTCAAATTTTACGTGATGGTGCATCTGCTCAATATGGTTCTGATGCTATTGCTGGTGTAATGAATATCATTTTAAAAAAGGATTATAAAAATGGTTCTGCAACATTTAGATCTGGAATTACTGGTGAAGGAGATGGTGAAATGCTTGGTGTTAGTGTAAATAATGGAAGTAGATTTGGTAAAAAAGGTTTTATAAACTACACTATTGATTTTTCAAAAACTAAAATGGCTAACAGACCAGGTACTGTAGATGCTGAAGGTGAAGCTGCCGATTTTGGAGCTAATATTAATTTTGTAAATGAATTTTTAGGACGTAAACCAGATGCTGGTAATATTAACGCTTCTCCTCAAACTACAGCTGCAAAATTCTTAATTAACGGTAGTCATGATTTAAGTGAAAATTCTGATTTATATTTCAATGCTGCCTACGTATATAAAATGGTTAACAGTTTTGCTAACTATAGAACTCCATATTGGAGAACAATTGGTGACTTTCCATATTTAGCTAATTTCTTCCCTGGTGATCATCCAACAAATGCAGGTGGCTATGATGGATACCTTCCTACTTTTGAAGGTCTTTTAGGAGATTATAATGCTACAGTTGGTATTAAATCAACTATTAATGACTGGAATGTTGATGGTAGTATAACTGTAGGTGGTAACAAACAAACCTATACTGTTAGTAATTCTCATAATAGAAGTACAATTCTTGATTCTAATAATGAAAATATCTATAGAGAAAATAGTCCAATATCTTTTAAACCAGGAGGTACTGCTTTTAGCCATGTAGTAGGAAATTTAGATATTTCAAAAATATTATCTGATAATGTATCTATTGCACTAGGTACTGAATTTAGAGCTGAAGATTTTGAAGTAATTCAAGGTGGTTTAGCTTCTTATGATGGAATTGGTGCCGATTCATTTGCTGGTAACAGACCAGAAAACTCTGGAGAATTCAACCGTTATAACTTAGGTGGATATTTTAGTGTTGAATGGGATGCTACTAAAGATTTTCAATTAAACGGTACTGTTAGGGCTGAAAACTATTCAGATTTTGGAAGTACTTTTGTTTGGAAAGTAAGCTCACGTTATAAGTTTGCTGATGATAAATATACAATAAGAGCATCTGCTTCTACAGGATTTAGAGCTCCTACTTTACACCAAATATATACACAAAAGAAACAATATAGCTTTGTGGCTGGTTCAGGTATTCAAGTGAGTGGGTTAATTAATAATGTTTCAAGAGAAGCTAGACAATTAGGGGTTCCTAGATTAAAGGCTGAAGAATCTACAAACTTTACTGTTGGTATTGGAGGTAAGCCATTCAATAATTTTAGTTTTACTTTAGATTATTATAATATTGAAGTTGATGATAGAATTGTTTTAAGTAATGAGCTTTCAACTACATTTGGTACTGTTAGTTATTTTGCAAATGCAATTAACACAAGAACGTCAGGATTAGATGTTGTAATTGGTTATAAAAATTTAGAATTAGGAAATGGTAAATTAGGGTTTAATTTATCTGGTAACTATACATTTGAAAATGGTAGAACTGATAACAATGGTAGTGCTTTAATTGACGCAACTCAGGAAGCTTTATTATTTACTTCAAGACCAAACACTAAATGGATTTTAGGAGCAACATATGATGTTGGTAACTTTGGATTTACTTTAAACAACACTTACTTTGGAACAACGAAGTTTAAGCAAGCTGGTATGGACAGTAACTTAAGAACTGAGTTTACTCCACAAATTGTAACTGACTTAGGTGTGAACTATAATATAGATGATAATTGGACAGTAGCTTTCAATGCTAATAACATTTTAAGCGTATTACCAGAATGGAGTTTTAAAGCTGAAAACGCAGCTGGACAAGCAATTTTAAATGACCCTGCACAAGTTAAAACACAATCCAACTTAATTACTTTTAACCAACGTTATTCTCAAATGACATACGATGGTTACCATTTCAGTCAATTAGGATCTATGTTTAACTTATCGGTTAATTACAAGTTTTAATAAGATAATTGTCTTTCATTATATTTAATTATATGCAACTAAAACCTCGAAGCATTCCCCTAGCTTCGGGGTTTTATATTAAATAATAAAATAATTGAATTGTGATATTAGAATTTTATAATTGAATTTTGTTTAGCAATATTAAATCCTCTTTCTTTAACTCTATTTTCAGCATCACTTCCCTCACCTAATAATGGATTTGTATGATTAAAATGGATAAAATAGATTTTCTTTTTATCATCATTTGTTAACCCCTCAAACAACTTCATACTTTCTTCAACAAAAGGATGAGGAACTTCATTCATGTCTCTGTTAATCTCTCCATTTTTAAAAAAAGTCGCATCTAAAAACGCTATATCAACTTGTTTTATATAATCAACAATACTTCTATCCCACTTTTCCCATTTATCAACATCAGGAATAAACAATGCTTTTTTAGAAGTGTTATTAATTAAATAACCAACTGTTTCTGTATATTCATCTCTATGTGGTACCAAAATTGGAGTTATACTAATTCTTTCATTTAAAACAAGTGATGAATCTTTTTTTAATGCCTTTAACTCAATATTATTGTTTGTTACTAACTGGCTCCAAGGTCCGTTAGTTTCCAAATATGTTTTCATTCTTGGCATTGTATAAATTGGCATTTTAGTTGCACTCATTGCTTCTCTACCTAAAAACATAATTCCTGTATAGTGTCCTATATGTCCATGAGTTAAAAAAATACCATCTGGAATATCTTTATTCTTTGTATAGGTAGATAATAACTTAGTTTGTTTCGTAAAATCAGGTGTTGCATCAAACATCCAACTTTCATTAGTTATCGGATCAACCAAACCTATAGAACTAACCATTCTTTCCAAGCTAGAGTTTGTATAAGTTTTTAAGCAACATTCTTTTTTACAAGCTATTTGCGGATATCCAGCATCTTGTGCAACTCCTAACACTACAAAATAAGGAACACTAGGAATGTTTTTTAGTTTTTCCTTTTTAACACAAGAAAAAACACATAAAATAAAAATAATATATAGTAGACTTTTAACTTTCATATTCTTAAAATAATTCAGGATTAGCTCCTTTTATATCTTTATAAAAAGAATAAAAGTGTTCAAAATCACTTTCCATATTATCAGTAGGATAAAAAGGTTCTGATAAAATTATTTGCTTATGCTCAAAATCAAAGGCAAACATTATTATAGGTACATTGGCTCCCTTTGCTATGTAATAAAAACCTGTTTTCCATTTATCTACCTTTTTTCTTGTTCCTTCTGGTGATAAAGCTAAACGAAACTCATCATGCTTATTAAAAACATCTACAATAGCATCTACTTTATTATTACTTTTTGAACGGTCAACCGGTGCACCGCCTAACCATCTAAAAATAAAACCAAAAGGAGGCTTGAACAATGATTTTTTTCCTATAAAATTAATTTTTACTCCCCATGAGTTTCTTGCTAAGATCGCTATTGGAAAATCTTTCCAACTAGTATGTGGAGCACCAATAACTATATATTTTTTTAATTCTTTAGGAAATTCTCCAACTAACTTCCATCCTAAAATTTTGGTATATATAAACTTAGATATCATCTCTTATAAAATATGCCTCAATGATACGGTTTTCAGTAACAATAACAAACATTTTTATAATATCTTGCGTTATATTTGCTTGTTCAACTAATTTTTTCATTTAATGAGTACTACTTTACTATTAATAATCACAACAATTTCTGGATTAGTATTAGGTGTTATTATTGGCCATTTACTAGGTAAATTAGCTTTAAATAAAGCTACAGATACATTAGAAAAAGAAAACAACACCTTAGCTGTTACTATATCAAATGCAGAAGCTCAGAAGAATGAAAAAGAACAGGTTTTTATTCAACAAAAAGAAGATTTCTTAAAACGCTTGGATGATAAAACAAAAGAGAATAATGAATTAAGACGAGAAAAAGATTTCTCTGCTACTGAATTAGCTAGAAAAAATGAAGAACTAAGAAACTTACAATTAAAGTTAAACGAAAATAAAGAAGAGGTTGAGAAACTACAAGATAAGTTTACCAAAGAATTTGAAAACCTTGCAAATAAAATATTAGATGAAAAATCTAATAAATTTACTGAACAGAATAAAGAAAATATAAAAAATATACTAAGTCCGTTACAAGAAAAAATACAAACTTTTGAAAAGAAAGTTGAAGATTCTCAAAAAGAAAGTATTTCAATGCATTCAGCTCTAAAAGAACAATTACATGGTTTAAAAGAGCTAAACACCCAAATGAGTAAAGAAACTATTAACTTAACTAGAGCATTAAAGGGAGATAGTAAAACACAAGGAAACTGGGGAGAACTAGTATTAGAACGTGTTTTAGAAAAATCGGGATTAGAAAAAGATAGAGAATATTTTGTTCAACAATCTTTTACTAACGATGAAGGTAAACGTATACTACCTGATGTAGTTATTCATTTACCAGATAATAAAAAAATGATTGTTGACTCTAAGGTTTCTTTAACTGCATATGAACAATATGTAAATACTGATGATGCTATTGAAAAAACTCGTTTTATAAAAGAACATGTAAACTCTTTAAAACGACATGTAGAGCAACTTTCAGAAAAAAAATATGAGGATATTTATAAAATAGAATCTCCTGATTTTGTTTTGCTATTTGTTCCTATTGAACCTGCATTTGCTGTAGCTTTAAATGAAGATAATACTTTATACAATAAAGCTTTTGAAAAAAATATCGTGATTGTTACTCCTACTACTCTTTTAGCTACTTTACGTACTATTGATACCATGTGGAATAATGAAAAACAACAACGAAATGCTTTAGAAATTGCAAGACAAGCTGGTGCTTTGTATGATAAGTTTGACGGTCTTTTAAAAGATTTGATAAGTATTGGTAAAAAAATTGATGCTACAAAAGCTGATTATAGTTCTGCCATGAACAAATTAGTAGAAGGTAGAGGTAATTTGATTACTAGTGTAGAAAAATTAAAGAAAATGGGAGCTAAAGCTAAGAAAGCACTTCCTGAAAAAATAATAGAACGAGCTCAAGAAGAGGATTAAAAAAAGCGACTTAATAAAGTCGCTTTTTTATTGTTTTAATATAATAGTTACATCACAAATAATCTTCTTTGATGCATTAAGTCAAATACTTTTTCTCCTATTGCTTCTAATGCTTCATCATTAGTAGCATTTGTTATTGCTTCATCAATTAAATCAACAACAACAATCATATCTTCTTCATTTAAACCACGTGTAGTTACTGCTGAAGTACCAATACGGATACCAGAAGTTACAAAAGGTGATTCTGTATCAAAAGGAACCATATTTTTATTTACTGTTATCTCAGCTTTACCTAAAGCTATTTCAGCATCTTTACCTGTAATTCCTTTGTTACGCAGATCAATTAACATCATATGATTATCTGTTCCTTTAGAAATAATATCATATCCTTTCGCTACAAAAGCTGCAGCCATTGCTCTAGCATTTTCACGAACTTGAATTTGATACTCTAAAAAACCATCAGTTAACGCCTCACCAAAAGCAACTGCTTTAGCAGCAATTACATGCTCTAAAGGTCCTCCTTGATTTCCAGGGAATACCGATGAATTTAATAAAGTCGACATCTTTTTTGGCTTTCCACTTTTTAAGGTTAATCCAAAAGGATTTTCAAAATCTTGTCCCATCATAATCATACCACCACGAGGTCCACGTAATGTTTTATGTGTAGTCGTTGTTACAATATGACAATGAGGTAACGGATCAGATAAAATTCCTTTAGCTATTAAACCAGCTGGATGTGAAATATCAGCCATTAAAATTGCACCTACACTATCAGCTATTTCTCTAAATTTCTTAAAGTCAATATCACGAGAATACGCTGAAGCTCCTGCAATAATTAATTTAGGTTTATGTTCATTAGCTTGTTGCTCTAAATGATTGTAATCTATAAGCCCAGTTTCTTTATCAACACCATAAAATACAGGGTTGTATAATTTTCCTGAAAAATTTACAGGTGAACCATGAGTTAAATGACCTCCATGAGATAAATCGAAACCTAAAATAGTATCACCAGGTTTTAAACATGTAGCGAACACAGCTGTATTTGCCTGACTACCTGAATGAGGCTGAACATTTACATATGCAGCTCCAAATAATTCTTTAGCCCTATCAATTGCTATTTGCTCTACAATATCAACTATCTCACATCCTCCATAATACCTTTTTCCAGGATATCCTTCTGCATATTTGTTAGTTAAAATTGATCCTTGCGCTTCCATTACCTGCTCACTTACAAAGTTTTCAGAAGCTATTAGCTCCAACCCATTTAACTGACGTTTTTTTTCATCAGCTATAAGGTCAAAAATTTGATGATCTTTTTGCATTACTATGTGTTGTTAAATTTTGTTGCCAAATGTAATCATTTTCTCAATAATTTTTATTTGGATAGTAAGTATTTTCACACATTTATACGTATTAGTTAATTATTGATACTATATTAATCTTTTGTGTGCATTTTTTTACATTTTTTAGTTTTTTACCTCTCTAAAATTCAAAAAAAATATGTAGGTTTGATAAAAAATTAAACAATACAATTAATGGAAATAACCGCAAATAACCCGAATAGAAAATCTTGGTTAACTGTAACAGAAAACTCTGATTTTCCGATTCAAAACATACCTTTTGGTGTTTTTTTAACCAAAGATGATATTATTACAATTGGAACAAGGATTGGTGACTATGCTATTGATTTAGGTGCTTTACATCAACTTGGATATTTTGAAGGCATTCCTTTAACCGATGATATTTTTTTACAAGATACCTTAAATGATTTTATTGCTGATGGTCGTAAAACTTGGCGTTTAGTTAGAAATAGAATTGCTGAAATTTTTGATGTTAAAAACAGTAGTTTAAGAGACAATGCTGAACATAAAGACAAAGTGATTTTTAGAATGGATGAAATAGAAATGCAATTACCTGTTAGTGTAGGTGATTATACCGATTTCTATGCTAGTAAAGAACATGCTACAAATGTAGGTTCATTATTTAGAGATCCTGAAAACGCATTATTCCCTAACTGGTTACAAATACCTATTGGTTACCACGGAAGAAGTTCTTCTATTATTCCTTCTGGTACTCCTATAAGAAGACCTGTTGGTCAATCTAGACCTAATGAAGGTGAAACTACACCTAATTTTGGTCCTTCAAAATTATTAGATTTTGAATTAGAAATGGCATTTATTACAACAGTTGCAAATGACTTAGGAGAAAGAATTCCTATTGAAGAAGCTGAAGACTATATTTTTGGATTGGTTTTATTCAATGATTGGTCTGCTCGTGATATTCAAGGATGGGAATATGTTCCTTTAGGGCCATTTTTAGGTAAAAACTTTGCTTCTACTATATCACCTTGGATTGTTACTTTAGATGCTTTAGAACCTTTTAGAGTAGATAACCCTAAACAAGTACATAAACCTTTACCTTATTTACGTAAAGAAGGTAAAGATAGTTATGATATTAATTTACAAATGGCTATTCAACCTGAAGATAAAGAAGAAACTGTTGTTTGTAACTCTAACTTCAAATACATGTATTGGACAATGATTCAGCAATTAGCACACCATACCGTAAATGGTTGTCCTGTTAATGCTGGTGACATGATGGGAAGTGGAACAATTTCTGGTCCAACTCAAGATAGTTTTGGTTCAATGTTAGAATTAACATGGAGAGGTCAAAATCCTATTAAAATGAACGATGGTAGCGAGCGTAAATTTATCAATGATAATGATACAGTTATTATGCGTGGATATTCTAAAAATGACAAAGTTCGTATTGGTTTTGGAGAGTGTGTTGGTAAAATTTTACCTGCAATTGAATAAACTTAATAGTGTTATATAAAAAAATCCAGTTCGTTTTGAACTGGATTTTTTTTTATTTTATTCTTCTTCTGGTGGTGGATGTCCAAAAATTTGTTCATACACTTCATCAAAATTTGTTCGTAAGTAAGCATTTAACTTTTTTCTATAGTCATCTTGTAACCAATCAATAAAATTATGTGTACTCTTACAAATACATTTTGAATACCTAAATATTCTATCATCTATATCTCCTCCTAGTTTTTTAGCTAAAATTAAAGCATCAAAAACATCTTCACTATTTTCAATACATAATTTTGCATGATGCTCAATAGATTTCTCTAATACTTTTTTTGAAGATTGACCCGATTGTATTGTGTCAACATACACCTTCTTTACATCAAAATATAAATCTTTTGAATTAGAAAATTCCTTTTTTACATCAGCAGGAAGCTCATATTTAAATTCACTTTCAAGCTCTTCATCACTTAATAAATTATCAAGATAAAAGTTAGGAGCTCTAAACATCTTTTGCCAATCTAAATCAGCACCCCAAGGACCAAATCTATGGAAGTTATTACCTAAATCAATAACATTAAATTCTGATTTATCAGGTAAAACACGCGATCCCCTACCAATCATTTGGTAATACAATGTTAATGATTTTGTTGCTCTATTTAATATAATAGATCTTACTGAAGGCTCATCAAATCCAGTAGTTAATATACTTACTGAGGTGATAATTGCATTTGGTGTTTTATGAAACCACTTTAAAATAAAATCACGTTCTTTTTTAGTATTCGTATTATCTAAGTGAGCAATAGGATATCCAGCCCTTTTAAAAGTATCAAATACATGTAAAGAAGTATTTATTCCATTATTAAAAATTAAAGTTTTAGTTCCTTTTGCACGTTCTTCATATGCCTGCAATAACTTAGAAAGCATATCTGAATTTGTATATAGATCCTCAGAAGATTTTACGGTATAATCACCATTTGCACCTACCTCTAATGAAGTTAATCCTACATTATACGAAAATACATTTGCTCTTGCTAAATATTCATTTTCTATTAAATTACCGATACTTTCACCATCAATTAACTCATCATAATTGTTCTTCATTGGTAACTTAATGTTAGAACTCAATGGAGTTGCGGTAACACCTAATACGAACGACTTATCAAAAAACTTAAACAGTTTAGTAAATGAATTATAGTGAGCCTCATCAATAATAACCAATCCTACATCCGATATATCTAACATATCATCATTCAAACGGTTATTCAAAGTTTCAACCATTGCTACAAAGCAACTAAAGTTACTTTGATCATTTAAGTCTGCTTTACTATCAATGATTTTATTATCTACATTGAATTCGCTTAACATCCTAGCGGTTTGTTTACACAATTCAATACGGTGCGTCATTATTAACACCTTTTTTTGATAATGCTTTAAATACTGACGGGTAATTTCAGAGAAAATAACTGTCTTCCCTCCTCCTGTTGGTAATTGATACAGTAGGTGGTAATTTTCGGGGGCATTTTCAAAACTTTTAAAAATTTTGTGTAACGCTTCCTTTTGATAATCGTATAAATTTTTACCTACAATTGGCTTAGTCGTCGCTGTTTCTTTACTCAATTTTGTACTATTTTGAAGTATGCGAAAATACGACCTATTTAAGTAAATACCAGTAAAAACATTATAAAATTTAAAAAGTTTTTAAATTTATGTTAGTAATATCATAATGAGAAGCATAAGCTACAGCCACTCCTCTTTTTATAATCATTAGCTGTGGAGACTGGTGTAATACCTGAAATTTATAACCAATTTCATTAGACAATTCACGGTAATTTAATAAATCTAAATAATAAACTTTAAAATCTTTTAAACTCTCATCAAAACTACTTTCAAAACGTTGAATAACCATTCTACTAATTCCACAACGCGTTGAATGTTTAAAAATAGCTATTGGTTCTTTCTTTGATAAAATTTCAATTTCTTTAAGTTGATCCATACTTCGTAAAGGCAACCAGTTAACTAACGATTTTTCTTCTTTTTTTTCTGATGATGAATTTCCAAAAAGTGATTTTAATATTCCCATTATTGTTGTTTAGTATTTCTGTCGACTATAAAACCAAAACCTTTCAAGTGCCAAAAAGTCAGTAAAAACAAAGTGGTTAGCGACATTTTGACTCTTTTTATCTTTAAAAAAGTATTGGTATTAATTTTGACTAGTTCATTGTAAAATTAATGATTATGAATTTTAACAATTATACAATAAAATCGCAAGAAACTATACAACAAGCGCAACAATTAGCGCAAGAGTATCAACATAATCAAATTGAAAACGAACATATTTTTAAAGCTTTATTTTCAGTTGATGAAAATGTACTCCCTTTTATATTAAAAAAATTAAATG
The DNA here is from genome assembly GCF_964512825.1 of Tenacibaculum halocynthiae. Lineage (NCBI taxonomy): Bacteria > Pseudomonadati > Bacteroidota > Flavobacteriia > Flavobacteriales > Flavobacteriaceae > Tenacibaculum > Tenacibaculum halocynthiae. The sequence continues at coordinate 50,918 of NZ_CAZELG010000021.1, forward strand.
TTAATTTAACAATTGTTCAACAAATACTAGACAAACAATTAGATAGTTTTTCTAAAGTTACTGGTGCAAATTTAACACTTTCTCCTGAAGCTGGAAAAAGCCTTACAGAAGCTTCTGTAATAGCTAAAAAAATGAATGATGAATATGTTTCTATAGAACATTTGGTTTTAGCTATATTTAAATCAAAAAGTCAAATTTCTCAAGTATTAAAAGATCAAGGTGTAACTGAAAAAAATCTTCAAAATGCAATAGATGAATTACGTAAAGGTAATAGAGTAACTTCTCAAAATGCTGAAGAAACATATAACTCTCTAAACAAATACGCTAAGAATTTAAACCAATTAGCGCAAGATGGAAAATTAGACCCTGTAATTGGTAGAGATGAAGAAATAAGACGTCTTTTACAAATTTTATCAAGAAGAACAAAAAATAATCCAATACTAGTTGGTGAACCTGGTACCGGTAAAACTGCTATTGCTGAAGGTTTAGCCCACAGAATAATTCGAGGTGATGTTCCTGAAAATTTAAAAGACAAACTAATTTTCTCATTAGATATGGGAGCTTTAATTGCTGGTGCTAAATATAAAGGTGAGTTTGAAGAACGTTTAAAATCTGTTATTAAAGAAGTTACTACTTCTGAAGGAGATATTGTTTTATTCATTGATGAAATTCATACTTTAGTTGGTGCTGGTGGTGGACAAGGAGCAATGGATGCTGCTAACATTTTAAAACCAGCTTTAGCTCGTGGAGAACTTAGAGCCATTGGAGCAACTACTTTAGATGAGTATCAAAAGTATTTTGAAAAAGACAAAGCTTTAGAACGTCGTTTTCAAAAAGTACTAGTTGATGAACCAGATACTGAAAGTGCCATTTCTATTTTAAGAGGTATTAAAGACAAATATGAAACACACCACAAAGTACGAATTAAAGATGAGGCCATTATTGGTGCTGTAGAATTATCTCAACGTTACATTACTAACAGATTTCTACCAGATAAAGCTATCGATTTAATGGATGAAGCTGCTTCTAAATTACGCATGGAGATCAACTCTAAACCTGAAGAATTAGATGTACTTGATCGAAAAATAATGCAGTTAGAAATAGAAATAGAAGCCATAAAACGTGAAAATGATGAAATTAAGTTAAAATCATTAAATGCTGATTTAGGAAACATTAAAGAAGAACGTAACGAATTGAATGCTAAATGGCAATCAGAAAAAAATGTAGTAGACGGTATTCAACAATTAAAATCTGACATTGAAAATTACAAACTAGAAGCTGAAAAAGCAGAACGTAATGGTGACTATGGTAAGGTAGCAGAACTTCGGTACGGTAAAATCAAAGAAACCCAAGAGAAACTTGATCAACAACAATTGGTATTAGCTAATCAACAAGAAAACTCTTTAATAAAAGAAGAGGTTACTTATGATGACATTGCTGAAGTTGTTGCAAAATGGACAGGAGTTCCAGTTACAAAAATGCTACAATCTGAACGTGAGAAATTATTAAAATTAGAAGATGAATTACACAAACGTGTTGTAGGACAAGAAGAAGCTATTGAGGCAGTGTCTGATGCCGTACGTCGTTCAAGAGCTGGTTTACAAAACCCTAACAAACCTATAGGTTCTTTTTTATTCTTAGGTACAACTGGTGTTGGTAAAACAGAACTTGCAAAAGCACTTGCTGATTATCTATTTGATGATGAAAACGCTATGACTCGTATTGACATGAGTGAATATCAAGAAAAACATTCTGTAAGTAGATTAGTTGGAGCCCCTCCAGGGTATGTAGGTTACGATGAAGGTGGACAATTAACGGAAGCTGTAAGAAGAAAACCATATTCTGTTGTACTTTTAGACGAAATTGAAAAAGCACATCCTGACACTTTCAATATACTATTACAAGTATTAGATGAAGGAAGATTAACTGACAATAAAGGGAGAGTAGCTGATTTTAAAAACACAATTATAATTATGACTTCAAATATGGGAAGTCATATAATTCAAGAAAAGTTTGAAAACATGAAAAATGATCTTCATACTTCTATGGAGTTAGCTAAAACAGAAGTTCTTGGATTATTAAAACAAAGTGTTAGACCTGAATTTTTAAACAGGATAGATGACATTATTTTATTTACTCCGTTATCACAATCTAATATTAAACATATTGTAAAACTTCAATTGAATAATGTTAAGAAAATGGTAGCTAAACAAAACATTACTATTGATGCTACAGATGAAGCAATTAATTATTTAGCTAATAAAGGATATCAACCTGAATTTGGAGCTCGTCCTGTAAAGCGAGTAATTCAAAAAGACGTTTTAAATGCTTTATCTAAAGAGATTTTATCAGGAAAACTTACCACAGATAGCATTATTTTATTAGATGCTTTTGATGATAAACTTGTTTTTAGGAATCAATCAGATTTAATTGAAACCAACTAATTTAAAAAAGGCTAAAACATTAATGTTTTAGCCTTTTTTACTTATAAATAACCATGTACAATTCGCAGTAATCGCCCCAATAACTGGTGCCAAAAAATACAGCCATGCTATATGCATATTACCTGTAAACAATAATGGAGCTAAGCTTCTTGCAGGGTTAAACGATCCTCCAGAAATAGGTCCAGCTATTAAAATAAACCCCATAACTAAAGCCCCCAAAACAATACCTAATAAATGTGAATAACTCTTATTTTCACTAACTCCTAAAATAGTTAACATTAAAAAAAACGTAAATACTGCTTCCAATACAAAAGAAGGAATTACTCCTCCTGTTGGCAAAGTTTCTCCCAAAGTAGTTGTATTATAAAAAACAACTTTAAGTAATCCACTAGCCATTAATGCACCTAATATTTGCCACACTATATACCCTATAACTTCTTTTTTAGAAATTACTTTTCTTATTCCTAATGCAATAGTTACAGCTGGGTTAATATGAGCACCAGAAATACTTCCAAAAACATAAACTATTGCTGTTATAGTTACTCCAAAAGATACAGAAACACCCAATAAACCTATGCTATTATTAAATAACGAGTTAACAATCACTGCTCCTGTTCCACAAAAAACCAACGCAAATGTTCCAATGAATTCAGCTAAATACTTTTTCATTTTAAAAATTTAAGTATAAAAAAAGGTAGCCTAATTGCTACCTTTAATTTTGTTTTACTAATTGATTTATAATGTTGCACTTGCTCCTGCTTCTGCAACTGCATGATCATTTTCAACAGAACTTCCACTTACTCCAATTGCACCAATAATAGTTCCTTCTGAATCTTTTACAGGTACTCCACCAGGAAAAGTTATTAATCCGTTATTAGAATGCTCAATATTAAATAAAGAACCTCCTGGTTGAGACAATTCACCTATTACTCCTGTATTCATATCAAAAAAACGAGCTGTTTTTGCTTTCTTTATTGAAATATCTAAAGAACCTAACCATGCTCCATCCATTCTGGCAAATGCAACTAAATTTGCTCCAGCATCAACAACAGCTATATTCATTTTTGTATTTAACTCCGTAGATTTAGCCTTAGCTACTTTTATAATTTCTTCTGCTTGTTCTAATACTATATTCATTTTGTAGTGATTTATATTTACACTGCAAATTTAGTACTAGAATTAACGCTCTTGTTTACCTGAAAAGGTCAAATAACTTATGAAAAAAGGTCACTTTATTTGAGATGGACTTATTCCAAATTTTGTTTTAAAAGCACTACTAAAATTAGAAAGGTTATTATATCCTAAATCCAAATAAACATCAGACACTTTTAAATTTCCTTTTTCTAAAAGCTCCTTAGCTTTATCTAAACGTTTATTTCGAAACCATTTTCCTGGTGAAATATCATGCTCCTTAATGAAATTTCTTTTAAAAGTAGATAAACTCATATTACACAAAAAAGCAATTTCTTCAATAGTTAATGATGAGTATATATTTTTTTCAATAGTAGACTGAAATACAGATTCTTCTTTAAGAACTAAGCTACAAATATAATTTTCAAATAACTCTCCGTACTTGTTCAATAAATACAACAATAACTCTTCTAATTTTAAAGAAAGTAAATCAATCATGAATTTAGATGATGATGTAGTTATATTATTAAGAGAATTCAAATAAGAACTTAAATAGTCATCATTTTCAATTACAAAATACGGAGCTATATTTTTTGTGCTCACTTTTTTATTAATATGTTTTTTAATAAAATTCTTTAATTTATCTTCAGAAAAAAATAATAATTTACAGTAATAAACTTCATCTGTATCTAACAACTCACTCCACAAGCAATTTCCCTTTTTTATTAAAATTGATTGTGAATTATCTACTTGCACTTTTCTATCTGCAAAATGAACTTGCTTTTTACCTTTTTGTAAAAAGCTAAACATGTGCATATTTAAATTTACTTTTGTTTTAATGGCATTATCAACCATTTTTAAATCGTAAATATAAAGATCATGATTATTTGTGCCTTTGATGTAAGAATCAGGTACATTTTCTATAGTAAAGTTAGACACAACTTAAAAACATATAAAATTTAATTTAAAAATCCTTGTTCATTCATCCAATCATCAGAATAAATTTTATTCATATATCGTGATCCATGATCAGGTAATATAATTACAACAATACTATCTTCATCAAAATAGTTTTTATCGGCATATTGTTGAACTCCCTGTAAAACAGCTCCTGAAGTATACCCTGCAAAGATACCTTCAGTTTTTACCAACTCTCTAGCTTTCAAAGCTGATGTTTTATCAGCTACTTTTTCATAAATATCTATCACATCAAAATCTGTTGATGTAGGTATCAAAGTTTTTCCTAATCCTTCAATTTTATATGGACAAATTTCATTAGCATCAAATTCACCCGTTTCATGATATTTTTTAAGTACTGACCCTATAGCATCAACTCCTAGAATTTTAATTTCTGGGTTCTTTTCTTTTAAAAATTGCCCAGTTCCAGAAATTGTTCCTCCAGTTCCACTAGCGGCAACCAAGTGAGTTATTTTACCATCAGTTTGTTCCCATATCTCTGGGCCTGTACTTACATAATGTGCCTCAATATTTAATTCATTAAAATATTGATTAATATATATTGAACCTGGATTTTCTTTATGTAATCTTTTTGCTACTTCATAATAAGAACGAGGATCATCAGCAGCGACATTCGCTGGACAAATATGAACTTCAGCACCCATAGCTTTTAACATATCTATTTTATCTTGCGATGATTTATCACTAACTGCTAAAATACATTTATAACCTTTTACAATGCTTATCATTGCCAAAGAAAAACCAGTATTTCCAGAGGTAGTTTCTACAATAATATCTCCTTTCTTTACAATTCCTTTTTTCTCTGCTGTTTCAATGATATGAAGTGCTATTCTGTCTTTAGCTGAATGGCCAGGATTAAAAGCCTCTACCTTAGCATAGTGCTTTCCTGGAATGTTTTTAGTTATTCTATGTAATTCTACTAATGGTGTTTCTCCTACTAAATCTAAAATTGTATTGGTAATACCAGCGTGTCTCATTCTTATCTAATATAAAAGGCGTCATTACGAGAATATATGACGAAATTTAAAGATTTTATCTATTTTCTAGTAATGACGCCCTACTCTTTCCGAGGGCAAAAGTAAAACTATTTTTCTAACTTTTCCTCTAACATTAAAAAGAACGTATATTCTTCTGCTAATTCTTTTAAAGCATCAAATCTTCCTGAAGCACCTCCATGACCCGCTTCCATATTTGTATGTAAAAACAACATATTCGAGTCTGTTTTAACCTCTCTTAATTTTGCCACCCACTTAGCTGGTTCCCAATATTGTACTTGACTATCATGTAAACCTGTAGTAATTAACATATTTGGGTATTCTTTTGCCACTACTTGGTCATAAGGGGAATACGACTTAATATAATCATAATACTCTTTATCATTAGGATTCCCCCACTCATCGTATTCTCCAGTAGTTAAAGGAATACTATCATCTAACATTGTTGAGATAACATCAACAAAAGGAACAGCTGCAATAATTCCATTATATAATTCAGGGTTCATATTAACAATAGCTCCCATTAATAAACCTCCAGCAGAACCTCCCATAGCATACAAATGCTTTGGTGAAGTATACCCATTATCTATTAAATACTTAGAACAATCAATAAAATCTGTGAATGTATTTTTCTTTTTTAACATTTTACCATCTTCATACCACTCACGTCCTAGATACTGACTTCCTCTAATATGTGCTAATGCATATACAAAACCTCTATCAAGTAAACTTAATCGTGTAGTTGAAAAGCCATCTGGTATTGTGTAACCATATGATCCATAAGCGTACTGTAAAACTGGAGTATTTTCATCTATTTTTGTATCTCTGTGATGCACTATTGATACCACTACTTTTTCACCATCTCGTGTTGTAACCCAAATACGTTTGCTTACATAATTTTTTTTATCAAATGCCCCCCCTAAAACTTCTTGTTCTTTTTTAATGTTCTTAGATTGATCTTTCATATTAAAATCAATTATAGAACTTGGAGTTGTCATTGAATTATAAGAATAACGAATAACATTTGTATCAAATTCAGGATTAGAATATACATCTGCTGAATAAGTTTCTTCTTCAAAAGGTAAATAATAATCTAAAGTATTATCCCATCTTTTAATTCTAATTTTATTCAATCCTTCATTTCTTTCCTCTAAAACAAGATACTCTTTAAAAATAGAAAAATCTTCAAACAAAGTATCTTCCCTATGTGGTATAACATCAACCCAGTTTTCTTTTGAAGTTTTCTTTTCTGGAGTTTTCATTAATTTAAAATTAGTAGCCCCATCCTTATTGGTTTTTATATAAAAATGATCTTCATAATGTGCTATATCATATTCTAAATTGCGCTCACGAGGATGAATAACCTTAAAATTTCCATTAGGCTTATCTGCTTCTAATACTTGATATTCCGAAGAAACAGTATTGTACGAACCTATTACTATGTATTTTTTTGATTTTGTTTTAGTTACAAAAGTACCAAAGGTTTCATCTTCTTCCTCAAATACTAACACATCATCTTTAGTATCAGTTCCCAAAATATGTTTATATATTTGTGAACTTCGTAAAGTTACAGGATCTTTTTTAGTATAAAACAACGTTTTATTATCATTTGCCCATACAGATCCTCCAGTAGTATTTTCTATCTTATCAGAATAAATTTCTCCTGATTCTAAATTTTTAACCTGAATAATATATTGACGTCTACTAACTGTATCTACAGCAAAAGTAGTCAGCTTATTATTTGGAGATATACTTAACCCTCCTAGTTGAAAATATTCATGTCCCTTTGCTTCATCATTTACATTAAACATGATTTCTTCCTTTGCCTCTAAATTTTCTTTTTTTCGGCTAAAAATAGGATATTGCTGACCTTTTTCATAACGAGTTATATAAAAATAACCATTACTTTTATAAGGTACTGATTCATCATCTTCTTTTATTCTTCCTTTCATTTCTTGAAACAACTGCTCTTGAAAATCATTAGTTTCAACAGTCATTTTATCATAGAAATCATTTTCGGCATTCAAATAATCATACACTTTTTGAGTTTGATTATCTTTAACTTCTGCATTTTTTTGCTCGTCTGTTAAACGCATCCAAAAGTAATTATCCTCTCTAATATCACCGTGTTTCTCTAGCTTAGTTAATTGCTTTTCAGCTACTGGTGCTTTAATGTCTTTTTTCATTATATCATTTTTGCAGAATGCAAAAATAAGATTAAAAGCCATAGCAGGTAGCATTATTTTTTTCATTTTTATCAAGAATGATTAAAACTCTTATGAAAATACTACATTTGTTATTGAATAAATATGTAAATAATAAATCAATGTTTGGAGATATTTCTGGTATGATGGGTAAATTAAAAGAAGCCCAAGAAAAAGTAGAAGAAACAAAAAAAAGATTAAATACTGTTTTAATCGATGAAACTGTTGCTAATAATAATATAAAAGTTACTGTAACTGCCAATAGAGAAATTAAAGCTATTACAATTAATGAAACCTTACTTGAAGACCGAGAAGAACTAGAAGATTATTTAATTTTAGCATTAAATAAAGCTTTAAAAAGAGCTGGTGAAATAAATGAGCAAGAATTAGCTATTGCTGCTAAAACTGGTATGCCAAATATTCCCGGAATGGATATGTTTAAATAAAAAATATGTTTTTAAAGTTAGAAGATTACATGTTACCATGTTTAAATAAAAAACTCTTTGGAGTTGATTGTTTAGGCTGTGGTTTTCAAAGAGCGATTGTGCATGTTTTAAAAGGTGAGTTTATCGATGCTTTTAAAATGTATCCTGCAATCTATTCATTATTATTTTTTTTAATATATATTCTTCTAAATTTTAAATTCAAATTTAATAATTCTCAAAAAACAGTTCGTTTCTTACTTTTATTAAACTTAATTTTAATAGTAGGAAACTTTATTTTAAAAATACTATAAACTATGGAACCTAAACAATTACAATACGGACCTCTTATTTATATTTTGGCTATTGTAGGACTTCCTTTATGTTGCTGTGCTGGAATTGGTATTATACCTTCTGGTATTGCCTTTTACATTGCTCATACTGAATTAAAAAAATACTACGAAGATCCTGAATCATATACTAACCAAGACAGTATTTATACTGGTAAAATAGTTGCTTTGGTTATTTTAATTATTAATGTTTTGTATTTAGCCTATACTGCTTATCAAATATACACTATAGGTTGGGACAATATCATGGAGCAATCACGACAAATGATGGAACAATACGAGCAATAAAAAATTAACCTATAAAACTAAAAACACCATTCTATTATATATATAAACTAGGATGGTGTTTTTAATTTATACTATTTTTTATCTAAGTAATTGAATACTTAAAAGATAAACTCCTTCATCAAAAAATTGTTAATTAAAACACTTCTATTTCTAAATAGAAATAATTTAAAACTCTTATTTTCGCCATTCTCCCCCACAAAATTACTTTTAATTTAGAGCACTTAAAGCGCACGAATGGATAACGAAAAAAACTGGCTACATTATTATAAAAACAGTTTATTTGATAGTGAAAACTTGGCTATTGATATTTCAAGAATCAAAAATTTATTTCATCAAAATAATGCTGATTTAACCACAGCTCTTTTAAACCCAAAACAAGCTAATGAACTATTAGATGTAGAGGAAAGAAGAATAAATAGGTTAAAAGGAATTAGTAAAAAAGATAGTCCTAAATGGCATGAAGTAAGCGAAACTCAAATTCTTATTGCCCCATTTCATTTACAATATCAAACTGATAATCCTAACTTTAAACAACGAACAATATATCCTTTTTGGGTAGCGGCAAAAGTAGACCGTTCAGGAAACTTATCTCCACCAAACGATTTGTTCCCTCTTATTGTTCGTAACTATTTAGATCCTATTGCAGATGTAAAAAATGATTTCATTTTTTCGTCCTTAGATACTGTCATGATGGCTAGAGATATTGAACAACCTGAACCTCCATATGGAAGTGAGTTAATAGGTTGGGATGATTACTGGACGTATGTAAATGAGGTCTTTTCAGAAATTACTTTTAGTAATCTATCTAATTATAAAAAAGAAAAATATACCACCGAATATAAACTCACTTATTTTTCTATTAGCTCAAAAATATCTACAGCCAAAAGTATTTTATTCTTATATCAAAACTTATTAAATGAGACTGAAGAATTACCTGTATTATCTAAAATAATAAATCCTTTTAATAGAGCCAGAAAAGAACCAATAACAGACTATGGTTTTTTAAATTATAATCATTTACATTTAGGACAAATGTCTAATGAATTTCCTTTATCTATAAGTCAACGTAAAACATTATTATCTTATTTAACTGCTGAAGAAAACTCAGTAACTGCAGTAAATGGCCCACCAGGAACAGGCAAGACTACATTACTACAAAGTTTAGTAGCTACAGAAGTTGTTAAAGCTGCTATTAAAGGAGAAGATGCTCCAATTATCTTAGCTTGCTCTAATAACAACCAAGCTGTTACAAATATTATTGATAGCTTTATTAACTCAGAAAGTAGTATGGGAGAATTAGCTGAACGTTGGGTTCCTGATTTTAATGGTTACGCTACTTATTTACCCTCTAACTCCAAAAGTGAAAAATACTTAAAGAATATTAATTTTTTAAAAGGTAATTTATTTGGGCATGAAGGAACTTTATGTGATTTAGAAAATGAAAAATACGTTTACGAAGCTGAATATTATTTTTTAACGAAGTATAATAATTATTTTGGAGTAGAAACTAATTCCTTAGAAGATGCCTGTATGCATTTACAGGAAGAAATAATTACTATTGAAAACCATCTTATTGATAGTGTAGATTTTTCTAGTGATTACCTAAATTATATTGACAAAATTAATGCGATATTAGTAAACAAAGAGGATCTTATTGAAAAAAACACGTTTAAAATATCTAAACTACAAGAATGGAGAACTCTTTTTACTGAACTTAAATCTTATGCTAAAGACAGTGATTTTATTAATAAAATTAAAACTCATTTTATAGTAACCTCTTCAAAAAATAAAGAGATAGAAAGTTCTGATTATATTTTTAAAATTAATGAAGATGTTATTTCTAATAATGAATCTGCTTTCTCTTTTATAAAAGACTGTATTTATAATGTAAATATGGTGCTACAAGCTAACTTAAAATTAAACAACTGGAAACTTGAAAATAACATTCAAGGGTACCCTTTTGTTTCCGAAGAAAAAATGTGGCATTATGAATATGAAAAAGCAAAGAATAAAGACAAAACACATCGTTTTTTTTATGACGAAATTGACCTTGGCTTACGTCATACTGCTTTTTTATTAGCTACTCATTATTGGGAAGCTCGCTGGTTACTTGAAACCATTGATCTTATTGAAAATGATACAGAAAAAGGAACTGGTGAAAATGTTATTAAAGCCAAATGGAAAAGAAGAGCAATGCTTACACCATGCTTTGTTGCTACTTTTTACATGGCTCCTACACACTTTTTATATAGTCAATTTCAAGGCGAAAATGAAGAAGGTAAACCTGTTTTTGAATACCTTCCTTTGTATAATTTTTTAGATTTATTAATCATTGACGAAGCAGGACAAGTAACACCAGAAGTAAGTATCCCAGTTTTTTCATTAGCAAAAAAAGCTTTTGTTGTTGGTGATTTAAAACAAATTGAACCTATTTGGTCCATTCCACCAAAAATTGATATTGGTAATTTAACATCTTTAAATATTATAGAAGAAGAAAAAGAAAATGAGCACTTACATGAGCTAGGCTTTTTAGCTTCTAGTGGTAGTATTATGAAAATGGCTCAAAATGCTTGTGAATTTGAAACCTCAATAGCTTCAAAGAAAGAAACTGGCTTAATACTTCTAGAACACAGAAGGTGTAATGATGAAATTATTGGTTTTTGTAACGAATTAGCTTATGAAGGTATTTTAAAGCCTATGAAAGGTAAAGCTAAAGAAGATCAAATTTTTCAATCGATGATAGCTTATCATGTTGAAGGGGTTAGTGAACGTAAATATAATAGTAGATGTAATTTAAATGAAGTAAAAGCAATCATTTCTTGGCTACAACAAAATAAAGAAGCAATACAAGAAGCTTATGATGTAACTTCTATTGAAAGTGTTTTAGGAATAATCACCCCATTTGCAAGTCAAAAAGGAGAGTTATCGAAAGCCTTGATAGAAGCAGGTTTTAAAGTGAATCAAATAAAACTTGGAACTGTACACGCTCTTCAAGGCGCAGAACGCAATATCATATTATTTAGTTCTGTATACAGTAATGAAGATGAAGGTACTATGTTTTTTGACAAAGACAACAAACCTAACATGCTAAACGTAGCGGTTTCAAGAGCAAAAGATAGTTTCATTTTATTTGGAGATACGAGGATTTTTGATGAAACCAAAAACACTCCATCTGGAGTTTTAAAAAAGCATCTAAATATTTTAGAAATGGTTAATTAAACCAATAAAAAAAAGGAGTAATTTAAATTACTCCTTTTTTTTAACACTAAGAATAAAATTAATTTTTAAACTCAGAAATTGTTTTCTTTATAATAGAGATACAATCCATCAACTGCTCCTCATCCATTACTAATGGTGGTGCAAAACGAATAATATTTCCATGAGTTGGTTTTGCTAATAAACCATTATCACGTAATTTAATACATATATCCCAAGCTGTAGAACTATCTTCAGTATCATTAATTAAAATAGCATTTAATAACCCTTTACCTCTAACAGATTTTACTAAATCAGTTTGGTTTGCAAATTCAGATAATTCTGCTCTAAAAATTTTCCCTAAGCGTTCAGCGTTTTCTTCTAAACTTTCTTCTTTAACAACTTCTAATGCAGCTATAGCTACAGCAGCAGCAATAGGGTTACCTCCAAAAGTAGAACCATGGTTACCAGGTTTAATAACATTCATAACAACATCATTAGCTAATACTCCTGAAACTGGATATGCTCCTCCACTTAATGCTTTTCCTAATATTAAAATATCTGGTTTTACATTTTCATGATCAACGGCTAACATTTTACCAGTTCTAGCAATTCCTGTTTGAACTTCATCAGCAATAAAAAGTACATTATGTTTTTCACATAATGCCTTAGCAGCGGCTAAATATCCTTCAGAAGGAACATATACACCTGCTTCACCTTGAATAGGCTCTACTAAGAATCCTGCTATATTATTTTCATTCTCTAAAGCTTCTTCTAAAGCCTTCAAGTTATTATACTCAATTTTGATAAATCCATTAGTAAATGGTCCAAAGTTCTTACGAGCTACTGGATCATTTGAAAAAGAGATAATTGTTGTTGTACGTCCGTGAAAGTTATTTTCACAAACTACAATTTGAGCATCATTTTCATTAATTCCTTTTACTTCATAAGCCCATTTTCTACACAATTTCAAAGCAGTTTCTACAGCTTCTGCTCCTGTGTTCATTGGTAATAATTTATCAAAACCAAAAAGTTCGGTAGCAAACTTTTCATATTTACCTAACATGTCATTATAAAATGCACGAGAAGTTAATGTTAATGTTTGTGCTTGATTTACCATTGCACCAACAATTTTTGGATGACAATGTCCTTGGTTTACTGCTGAATAAGCTGATAAAAAATCGTAATACTTTTTTCCTTCAACATCCCATACATACACACCTTCACCTCTACTCAACACTACTGGTAGTGGGTGATAATTGTGTGCTCCATACTTGTTTTCTAAATCGATCGCTTGTTGCGAAGTTAATTGGTCTAAAACAGCCATTTTTAATAATTTGTAATTTATAAAATAACCATTCCTTATCTACCTTTATCCTTTCGAAGAATTCCGAAAATTCAGCGTGGGAAAGAAATCATCCCTAATTTAGCAAAAGTACTAAATTTAAATCTAAGGTAAGTTGACTTTTTACATTTTTCACATGTTTACTACTATAAACAAGAGTGAAAGTGTATTTATCTTTTTTTTATTCATACTATATTAATAGAACTCTTTTACACAACAAAAGCTAAAAACCACCTTTGAAAAATAGTTTTTAGCTTTATATTTTATTAACACTAATTAATATCAAAACGAACTCCTAAAGAAATATTTCGAGTTTCTGTACCTTTAAATAATGGATTTAAATCATATTTAGCATACAAACCAATACCTTCATAAGCAAGATACGTACTCAGCCCATAATTAACTGTGTTCATATTAAAATCTCCTTTCTGTACTTCTTCTACACGTATTGATTCATTATTTTCAAACTCCAAGTACTGTCTTGTTCCTAACTTAAAACCAAAGAATCCTCCTATCCCAAACCTTAATCCATCATGAGTTTTATCAATAACTCTTCCATCAGACAACTTTTTATTTTTTGAAAAATCAAATTCTAAATGCATCGGAAACGTCATTTGAACATGCCTCAACCTACTTTCTGATAATGACTTCACATGTTGTTCTAAATTTGTAACTCCATTATTTACAACGTGGTGTTGATTGTTTTTAGCTCTTAAGTTGTTCCATAAAAAAGACAACCCATATTTAAAATATAACTTAGATGCTTCTTTACTAAATCTAGTTTTAAATGTAAAACCTAGTTCATAAAAATGTGATTGCCAAAACCTATATTGTGAATTATTTAAAGAGTTAAACTCATTATTCTCTAACACATTATTTACTCCAAAAGCAAACACAAATTGTGAGGTTGTTCTTTTATTATATTTTTTCTTTTTCCTTTTTTTATTTTTTCCGTCAAAAACAATAATATCATTATCAAAGAAACGGATACTAAAAGAGTCGTCCTCTTCTACACTAGCAATTTTACCATTTGTTTTATCCTGAACTAACTCTTGAAGTTTATGCTCTTGCAAACTAACTTTTACCTCTATTTGCTTTGCATGATAATTAGCTGCTTCGTTTTTTTGTAACAAAGCTTGTTCTTTTGTTATTTTATTCTCTTTTAAGTCTTTGTTTATTAATTTAATTTTTTGCTTTAGTGAATCTTTTTGTTGTCTCGTAATTTTATCAATTTTTTTTGATATTTTACTTACTTCTTTTTCAAATACTCTTTCTTGAGAAAAGGCAATAGTTGTGCTAAACAACACTAGTATTAGTATTATTCTTATCATTTTGTTTTGTTTTTAGATGTTAAAAAATTAAGCTAATTTATTTTTAGTAAGACCTTACATCTTATTTGTTTCTATCAGCAACAGCGATAGCAATATCAGATATTTTTAGTTTTATTTTACGCATAAAACTTCCTCTAAATTGATCATTAATCAAGTCGCTTTCTACCTCTGCTAAAATTGTTTCCGGATTAATTTTAAGGTTTGACTTTTTTAATTCTCTTTCAATTGTATTAATGATTTTATTTCTATTTAATTTATGCTTAGCATAGTATTCTTTTACTTCATCAACATTATGCGTTACAGCAAATAGTAAATCTTTACCACTAACTTTTATTGTATTTATATTTATTGGTTTTTTACTTTTTTCTTTACTAGCACTAGCTATCAAAGTTTCAATTTTCACATTTTTTTCTTTATCAACTTTAATAAAAGTATCCTCATTCTTTTTTATATTTATTTTTCTATCAATTTTTCTTAAATTATTTTTCTCTATTTTGACTTCTGGTATTGGAATATACTCTTGTTTAGCAATTGTAATTGTTTCTTCATTAATTAAGTTATCTATACTTTTTAATGTATCAACTTTTAATATCTCTAATTTAGTGTTTACTAAAATTGGTTTTATTTTTTCTTTCGAATTAAATTTGAAATAAGAAAAACCAATACTTAACAATAGTAATAAACTAGCTGCATAGCCGTAATAAATCTTTTTTTTATTTTTGGTTTTATATTGATTCTCATCCAGCTGATTACTTAATCGTTCCCAGGCTGAATTAGATGGCTCTATAGACCTGTTATCAAGCTTACTTTTAATTATTTTATCTATTCTATCTTCCTTCATTTTCTAACTTGTTCATTTTAATATAATTTGCTTGCAACCATTTCCTAGCTTTAAACAACTGTGACTTTGATGTACTTTCAGAAATCTTTAATTTTTTAGCTATTTCAGAATGCTTATATCCCTCTATTGCATATAAATTAAAAACTACTTTATATCCGTTAGGTAACTTATCTATTAACTTTTGAATATCCTCAACACTTGTATTTTCTAAACTATCAATCGACTGCCCATCAAAAACATATTCCTTATCAGTAAGTTCTAAAATATTCTTCTTTTTTAAATACGTTAAACATGTGTTTACCATTATTTTACGAATCCAACCTTCAAAACTGCCTTGAAATTTAAATTTATCAATATTCGTAAAAACCTTAAAAAAACCTGATAACATCATTTCTTCTGCATGGTAATCATCTTTAACATACTGTCTGCATACGCCTAACATTTTAGGAGAATACTCTTCAAATATTTCTTTTTGAGCTTCTCTGTCTTGCTTACAAGCTTTTTTTATAAGCTTTGAAGTAGTGTTATGTAATGATATTACTTTCAATTCAGTTACAAATAATTTGTGCTTTCAAATATAAAGACGATTGTAAAATAAAAAAGGTTGCCTACAAAAATAAAAACTCTCCAATTTATTTTTAAAATGGAGAGTTCTCACTAAAATTAGAATGATAAAAACGGGGGGACTACTTATTTCTTTTCTTATTCTCTATAAATTTAAGGGTTAAAACCACAACAAAAACAGGAAAAACACTGATTAACAAATATTTACCAAAATCAAATTGATTTAACATATAAAAAATAAAATTTAAACTTCTTTTTACTCTTCAATTATATTATTAAGATATTTGCATATTTAAATTTGATTTATGAGCTTCATTGTATATATAATTTCTTATCCTTTCCTTTGGTTACTTTCAAGATTACCAATACGTATTTTATATATAATTTCTGATTTTTTTTATTTCATAATATATTATGTTGTTGGCTATAGAAAGAAAGTAGTAAAAAGTAACTTAGAATTAGTATTCCCTTTAAAAACTGATTCAGAAATAACACAACTTTCAAAACAATTTTTCAGGCATCTTATAGATTTAATGATTGAAAGTGTCAAATCTTTTTCTATTAGTGAAAAAGAAATTTTAAAACGCTACAAGTACAAAAATCCTGAACTTATAAATAATTTAGCTAAACAAGGTAAAAGTATTGCTTTAGTTGGAGCACATAAAGGTAACTGGGAGTGGATTGTTAGTTTACCTTTTGCTATAGATATAGATGTTTATGGTTCATACACCAAACTTGCGAATCCTTATTTTGAAAAAAAAATTAAAAAAGCTAGATCTAGATTTGGATTTATAGGAATAAAAACCACGGAAACTGTAAAAAAAATTCACTTAAATAGTCTAAAGAAAAAACAAGGTTTATACATATTATTGAGTGATCAATCTCCTATGGTACATAAATCTCATTATTGGAAAGAATTTTTTGGTGTAAAAGTACCTATTCATACTGGTGCTGAAATGCTTGCTAAAAAATATGATTTTGCAGTGGTTTATTATAATACGACAAAAATTAAAAGAGGGTATTACGAAAGTGAATTTACACTAATTACTGACACTCCAAAAAAGTATGAAAAGTTTGAACTAATGGATGAATATTTATCTATTACAGAAAAAGTGATAAAAGAACAACCTGCCTATTATTTATGGTCTCATAAACGCTTTAAACATAAAGATAAATATAATCAATGGTTAAATTCAAGAAAAAAATAAATTATTATACACTTTTATCTATACACACTTCCTTTATTTCATTAATAAAACAATAAAAATATCAAGCTTAATATTCAATAAATTATTCATTGAATTTTATAAAAACAATCATTTAAAAACATAAAACATTACTACGTTTTATAAAAAATTTGATTTAATAAAAGTTTTTTATAACTTTATGTGCTTAAAACCAAACCTACTACCCCTTAACCATGAGAAACTTTTTAAAAGCTTTTCTCGTTTTTTTATGTTGGGCTGCTTTAGCTCTCTTTCTTTACAATCCTAATGAAAATTATGATTCGTTAGAGACTAAAGTAAATGCAATAGAAAATAAACAGTCAAGTTTATCGAATAAAAAAACTGATACTACAAAAAAGGAGATTTTAAAAAAAGCTGAGATAACTAAGGCTATTTTAAAAAAGCAAGTTAAAATGAACGCCAATACTTTTCCTTTGGTTTTTAATGACAAATTTATAACTAATTCAGCACATACAAGAGTACTTCTTCCTAAGAAATTTTACTATTTTAAAGATTCTATATTTAACTTTTTAAACAGTAATAATGGTAAGGAAATAGTTATAAATGCAGTTTACAAAGTAAATGAAATATTGACTGATAAAACTAATTTTGGAATAGCAAGAGCAAACAATCTCAAAAACAAATTAGTTAAATATGGTATAAACTCAAATAGAATTACATCTAAAGCAACGGTAAAAGAATATAAATACGATAAAGAAGGATATTATGCAGATGGCGTAACCATATTGGTTAAAAATATCTCTGAAAGTAAACGTGTTCTTATAGAAAAAGAAATTTCACACAAAACACTATACATTTCTTTTAGAAAAAGTAGTTTAGAGCCAACTAAAGCCTTGTTAACTTACACTTTTGAAATTAAGAATTACCTTAAAAAGCATTTGTCTAAGAAAATAACAATTATTGGACACACTGACAATCAAGGTAACACTGAAACTAATCAACTTATTGGATTAGAAAGAGCTAACCTTGTTGCTGAGTACTTTACTAAAAACGGTATAGATAAAAATAGAATTAGCGTTCAATCTAAAGGAGAAACCTCTCCTATTACCAACAATAAAACTCTAAAAGCTAGAAAAAAGAATAGACGAATTGAAGTAATAATTAATTAACCTCCCCTTAAACATGATTTTATTTTTAACAACCAAAACATCACATTTACTTGAATTCTTTTTTTGGATGTTGGGTTCCTTTTTAATTGGTTATATATTTTCTTGGTTTTATTTCAAGAATAAATACAAATCAGAATTAAACGAAAACTCAGAAACAATAACAGAATTAAGAAATGAAATGCAATCAACCATACGTGCGAAAAAAACCGTAGAAAGAGGTGGTATAGAAATAAAACAACCTAAAGAGCTTGACTTTAATAAAATTGGTATTGCTACTGAAAAAGACAAAAATGATTTAACCCAAATTAAAGGAATTGGTGGTTTTATTGAAACAAAACTAAATAGCATAGGCATTTATACCTATAAACAAATAAACAATCTTACCAATGAAGACATAATCACTATAACAGATTTAATTCAATTCTTTCCAGGTAGAATTGTTCGAGATAATTGGAAAGGACAAGCAAAAGATCTTTTAAATAGTAAGGGAAAATAAAAATATTTCTCTAATAAACACTTATTTATTAGGGAAATATTTTTATTATTTTTAACCATAAATTAATTACTATTCATACTTCTTCATTTCTTCATCATAAAACTCGCCTGCTTTATCCATTAAATCGGCCAATTCTGTAGCCACATCCTCTTCTTTTTCACCAGTTAAATCTTCAAACCATTCTATTTCATCATCTTTAAGATTAATTAAAAAACGAGGATATTCAGTATGTAATACAAAAACATCGTCAGGATGATTACTATTATCTGCTAGTAAAAATTTAGGTAAGTTCATTATTGTTTATCAGTTTTAAAGTTAAATAATTAAATCGTAAATATAAAAGAATTGAAGCTGTGGTTAATCCAGCTAGTAACCCTAACCAAATTCCAAAACTACCATACATGCTTTCCTTACCAAAATAAAAACTAATAGGAAAACCAATAATCCAATAAGATATAAATGTTATTATTGTTGGTATTTTAACGTCTTGTAACCCACGTAAAGCCCCCAATACCATTACCTGAATACTATCGCTAATTTGAAAAAAAGCTGCAGCTATTAATAAATTCGATGCCAACTTTAACACTTCCATATTATCAGCGTAATTTTCTACATCATTTGAATCTATATATAAATGTGGTAAATATTCATGTAACGCAAAAAATAAAAAGCAAAAACCGACAGCTAATATTGTTCCTAATAAAAATATAGAAAAAGCTATTCTTCTTAATTCATTATATTTTTGTAGCCCTTTTTGGTTACCTACTCTAATCATAGAGGTGACTCCTAAGCCCATCGCAACCATGAATGTCATTGATGAAAGGTTCAAGGCAATTTGATTAGCTGCTTGTGGATTTTTACCTAACAAACCACTCAACCAAATAGCCGCTGTAAAAATAGCTACTTCAAAAAACATTTGCATGGCACTTGGTGCTCCTAAATTTATAATTTTTCTCAACATTAAACTATCTAAAACAAATAATTTAATATTTGTTACAAGTTTTTTAGATCGTTCATTTTTAGTCAACAACCACCACAAATAAATGACCATTATAAATCTTGACAATAGAGTTCCATATGCTGCTCCTACAATTCCCATTGCTGGGAACCCAAACTTTCCAAAAATTAATACATAGTTTAATAAAACATTAGAAACATTTGCTAATAAGGTAGCATACATAGGATACTTAGTCATAGACATTCCATCACTAAATTGTTTAAATCCTTGGAAAATAATCATAGGAATTAAAGAAAAAGCCACTAAATCTAAGTATGGAATTGCTAAATCAACTACTTCAGTTGGTTGCTTCATAAAATATAATAAAGGCTTAGAGAAATAAACTCCTAAAAACATTAAAACTCCCATACTTATGCATAAAAATAATCCATGCTTAAATGTTGACTTTGCCTTATCAAAGTTGTTTGATGAATCTGCTTCAGCTATTAAAGGAGTTATAGCTGTAGAGAAACCAATTCCTAGCGACATAGCTATAAACATAAAACTATTCCCTAATGATACTGCTGCTAACTCTGCTGTTCCTAATTGCCCCACCATTATGTTATCTACAAAACTAACAAACGTATGTCCTAACATGCCCAACATTACTGGTGCTGCAAGTTTCCAATTATAACTAAACTCAGATGTGTATTCCTTAAAATTCAATTTGTTTTACTCTATTATTTTTAATCTGCGAAGATACTTCTTTTTAAAGGTCAAAATATTTTATTACCTCCATTTTTTAAATTATTTAACTACCTTTGAAAACTGATTAAATTTGAAAAAAATGGCAAAAATAACATTACAAGGAAATCCTTTAGAGACTGTTGGAAACTTACCGAACACAAATACAAAAGCACCTGATTTTAATTTAATAGCTGGTGATTTATCCGAAAAAAAATTAAGCGATTTTTCTGGTAACAAGCTAATTTTAAATATATTTCCAAGTGTAGATACTGGAACTTGTGCTACTTCAGTTAGAGAGTTTAATAAAAAAGCTGCTAGTTTAGAAAACACCAAAGTTTTATGTATTTCAAGAGATTTGCCTTTTGCTCAAGGACGTTTTTGTGGAGCTGAAGGTATTGAAAACGTTGTAATGCTATCTGATTTCGCGACTGGTGATTTTGGTAAACATTATGGATTAGAAATAGCTAATGGTCCTTTAAAAAGTTTACATTCTCGTTGTATAGTTGTAGTTAACGAAGAAGGAAACGTAACATATACTGAACAAGTAAGTGAAGTAGTTGATGAACCTAATTATGACGCTGCCTTAAAAGCATTATAGTTTTATATGAAAAACCCAAATGATGGATTTATAAAAGGTAGATTAAGAAGTATCAAATTTGCTGTTAAAGGAATGTGGCTATTACTAACTACAGAAGATAGTATTAAAGCTCAAACTTTTATAGGTTTATTAAGTACTTTAATGGGATTCTACTTTTCTATATCAACTACCGAATGGATGATTCAATTATTAACAATTGGCCTAGTTTTAGTAGCTGAAGCTTTAAACACAGCTGTAGAAAAAGTAGCCGATTTCATACATCCAGATTATCATAAAAAAATAGGTTTTATAAAAGATATTGCAGCAGGAGCACCTGCTTTTGCTGCTCTTATTGCACTTATTATTGCAAGTATTATTTACGTTCCTAAAATTATAGCTATATTTTAGCGTTTAGACTATTGTCAATTAACATATATGGTAAAAAAAAAGAAGACAACTGTTAAAAGTAAAAAAAGTGAAATCTCTATATTTACTAAGATTGGGGTATTTATTAAGAACAGACAAAACCAAACTATTTTTGGTGCTTTTCTAATCCTTTTCTCAATTTTTTTAACCGTAGCTTTTATTTCTTTTTTCTATTCATGGCAAGAAGATCAAAGCTCATTACAGCAATTCTCTAACAGGCAATTACCAACTCAAAATTTATTAGGTAAAGTAGGTGCAAAATTAAGTAACCTTATAGTATTTAGAGGTTTTGGACTAGGTGCTTTCATTTTAAATGTTATACTTTTTTTTACTGGAGCACGAATACTTTTACAAACTAATTTAAGAAAAATTATTACTTCATGGAACTGGGGATTATTAGGTATGCTTTGGACTGCTATTTCTCTTGGTTTTGTTGAAAGTAAATATGCTGTTTTATCAGGTATAATTGGGTTTGAACTTAATGAATACCTTCAAACATTTATAGGTAAAACGGGATTAATTATTTTATTACTTTTTTTCTTTATAGCTTATTTAATTATTCGATTTAGTATTGACCCTGACGCTATAGTTGAGAACATAGATGCTAAAAAACAACAAAAAGAAGCTGAAAAAGCTGCTAAAATTGAGCAAGAAGCTATTGAAAAAACTGCTAGAGAAATTCATAAAGAAGAGGCTGATAATGAGAAATCTGATTTTGAACTTTCAGTAGAAAACCTACAGCCTACTATAACAAACCATTCTAATGTTAATCAACAGTCAATTAAAAAAGAAGATGACAAAGAGATTTCTTTAGATATTACCTCTACCGAAACTCCTGAGTTAAAAATTTCTGAAGAAACTATAAAAGAAGTTGAAGTTGCAATTGAAAAAATTGCTGAAGAAAAAAGTGTGTCGGAAAATTTATCTGACCAATTAGTAAAAGATTTTGGAGAATTCGATCCTAAATTAGAATTAGGTAACTTTAAATTCCCAACATTTAACTTATTAAAGGAATATCATGAAAGTATCTCTGTAGACCCTGCTGAATTAGAAGCTAATAAAAATCAAATTGTAGAAACTTTAAAGAACTACAAAATTGGTATTGCTCAAATAAAAGCAACAGTTGGTCCTACTATTACTTTGTATGAAATTGTA
Source organism: Tenacibaculum halocynthiae (assembly GCF_964512825.1). Classification (NCBI taxonomy): domain Bacteria; kingdom Pseudomonadati; phylum Bacteroidota; class Flavobacteriia; order Flavobacteriales; family Flavobacteriaceae; genus Tenacibaculum; species Tenacibaculum halocynthiae. Next base: position 73,700 of record NZ_CAZELG010000021.1, read on the forward strand.
CCCGAAGCTGGGGTACGAATTTCAAAAATAAAAAATTTAGAAGATGATATCGCTTTATCATTAGCCGCTTTAGGTATTCGTATTATTGCTCCTATTCCAGGAAAAGGAACTATTGGTATCGAAGTACCAAATAAAAAATCTACCATAGTTTCAATGCATTCTGTTATTTCTTCTAAGAAATTTCAAGAATCACCTATGGAATTACCTATCGCTTTTGGTAAAACCATTTCTAATGAAACTTTTGTTGTTGATTTAGCTAAAATGCCTCACTTATTAATGGCTGGTGCAACTGGACAAGGTAAATCAGTAGGTTTAAACGCTATATTAACTTCACTCTTATATAAAAAACACCCAGCTGAAGTAAAATTTGTACTGGTAGATCCTAAAAAAGTAGAACTTACTTTATTTAATAAAATTGAGCGTCATTATCTTGCTAAATTACCTGATGAAGGAGAAGCAATTATAACAGATACAACCAAAGTTGTAAATACTTTAAATTCATTATGTATTGAAATGGATGCTCGCTACGATCTTCTTAAAAATGCAATGGTTCGTAACATTAAAGAGTATAACACTAAATTTAAAGCTAGAAAATTGAATCCTGAAAATGGTCATCAATTTTTACCATATATCGTTTTAGTAATTGATGAATTTGCCGATTTAATTATGACAGCAGGTAAGGAAGTAGAAACACCTATTGCTCGTTTAGCACAATTAGCTCGTGCCATTGGAATTCATTTAATCGTAGCAACTCAAAGACCTTCCGTTAACGTAATTACTGGTATTATTAAAGCAAATTTCCCTTCTCGAATAGCCTTCAGAGTAACTTCAAAGATAGATAGTAGAACTATTTTGGATGCTCCTGGTGCTGATCAATTAATAGGTAGAGGTGATATGTTATATTCTGGAGGAAATGATATTACACGTATTCAATGTGCATTTGTAGATACTCCTGAGGTTGAAAAAATAACTGATTTTATTGGTTCACAACGTGCATATCCTGACGCACATTTGCTTCCTGAGTATGTTGGTGAAGATGGTGGCACAAATGTTGATATTGATATAGCAGATCGCGACAAATTATTTAAAGATGCTGCTGAAGTTATTGTAACGGCTCAACAAGGTTCAGCTTCATTATTACAACGTAAACTAAAATTAGGGTATAATAGAGCAGGTAGATTAATTGATCAATTAGAAGCTGCTGGTATTGTAGGCCCTTTTGAAGGTAGTAAAGCTAGGCAAGTTTTAGTTCCTGATTTAGTATCTTTAGATCAATTACTAGAAAACGAAAAAAACAACAATTAAAATCCGAAAACGGAAATCATATATCAAATGAAAAACATAGGTTTATTTTTTATAGGAATATTTATAAGTTTTAATACAATAGCTCAAGATTCTTCGTCAAAAGCAAAACTTTTACTAGATGAAGTTTCTACAAAAATGGGAGCATATAAAAATATGGTAATAGGCTTTAACTCTACTTTAGTAAATAAAGAAGCTGGCATAACAAACGATCCTCCTATTCGTGGTAATATAACAATCGCTGGAGAAAAATATAATTTAGAATATTTAGGTAACAACTTTTTATTTGATGGTAAAAAGCTTGCGGTAATTAACCATGATGAAAAAGAAATAAATATTTCTAATGGAGACCTTGAAGAAGAAGATGGATTCATCTACCCTTCAAAACTTCTAACTTTTTATAAAGAAGGTTATAATTACAAAATGGGAAAATTAAAGAATCATAAAGGGCGTAAAGTTCAATATGTTGATCTAACTCCAATTGATAGTAACTCTGATATTATAAAAGTAAAACTTGGTATAGATGCAAAAACAAAACATATATATAAGTTAGTACAAATAGGATCAAATGGAGCTGAAACTACATTTACAATTACTAAATTTAAAAGTAATCAACCTATTTCAGAAAAATACTTCTCTTTCAATAAAGAAAAATACACTAGTCAAGGTTACTTAATTGACTAAATAATCTAAAAGTTTTGTTATTATTTAAACAATAACAAAACTTTTAGGTTTTTATAAAACTAACAAACTACCTTTGTTTCTGTGAAAACACTAGACAGATATATTTTAAAAAGTTTTTTAATTCCTTTTTTAACAACTTTTCTAATTATATTATTTGTATTAATAATGCAAATGCTATGGTTAGCTTTTGATAATTTTGCAGGTAAAGGAATTGGTATTTTTATAATACTTAAGTTTTTGTGGTACTCTACTCTTATGGCTGCACCACAGGCCTTACCTATTGGTGTATTACTATCTTCAATAATGACTTTAGGTAGTTTATCAGAAAACTACGAATTTGCAGCAGCAAAATCAGCAGGAGTATCTTTACAAAGAATGGTTCGTCCTCTCGTTTTCTTAGCTGTCTTTTTAAGCTCTATTAATTTTTTATTTTTAAATTATGTATACCCATATGCAGTTTTAAAACAACTAAATTTAAAAGCTAATATAAAAAAGAAACAGCCTGCTTTAGCATTAGTGCCTGGTAGTTTTAATACAGAAATACCTAATTATCAAATTAAATTTGAAGAAAAATACGGTGAAGAAAAAAACTTATTAAAAAAAGTTTTAATTTATGACTTATCTTCTAAAAGAGGGAATAATAAAATAATTACAGCTAAAAGAGGTAAAATTACTTCAGAACAAGGTAGTCGTTATATGACCTTGATACTTAATGATGGATATTATTTTGAACATCATAGAAAATCAGGAGAAACATTTGAAGAAAGGAAAAAAATGCCTGCCTCTCATGCTAATTTTGAAGAATACATTATAAATATTGATATCTCTTCACTTGACAATACAGATTTAGATGAATTAAAATATACAAAAAACTTCAACATGCTAAGTTTAGGGCAATTAAAAGATACTATTCCTGCCCTTAAAAAAGGATATGATGAATATATTGCTAGTAGAGCTAAAAACCTATTTCTTACTCTAGATGTTGAAGACCTTCATAACTACCCAGATTCTCTTATTAACAAAGAGTTATCTCCAACCATATTAAACAACTTTGAACTTAGAGAGAAAACTAACATTTTAAACATTGCTATTTCTAAAATAGATAGAACTTTAAGTAATAATAAATCATATAAAGAACCTTTAAAAAACAGAAGAAAATGGCTTAACCACCATGACATTGAATATTATAATAGAATAGCCTTTTCTTTATCTTGTCTTTTATTATTTTTTATTGGAGCTCCATTAGGTTCTATTATAAGAAAAGGTGGAATGGGACTTCCTATGATTTTAGCTATCTCAATATATGTTTTGTATTTTTTCACAAATACATTTGGAAGAAATATGGCAGAAGAGAGTTCTGTAACTGCCTTATTAGGTTCTTGGTTAGCTGTAGTTTTAATGTTACCTTTAGCCCTTACATTAACTATAAGAGCTGCTAAAGACAAAGGGTTATTCAGTATTAGTAACTTATTTATACCAATAACAACATTTTTTAAAAATATATTCTCTAAAAAAGAGAAAACAACTTAACTAAATGACAACACATACAACTCCTAAAATTCAATTAAATTCAATTGAAGAAGCTATAGAAGATATAAAAAAAGGTAGAGTTATTATTGTAGTAGATGATGAAGATCGAGAAAATGAAGGTGATTTTCTTGCTGCTGCAGAAAAAATTACTCCAGAAATGGTTAATTTTATGGCTACACATGGACGCGGATTAATTTGTACTCCCTTAACTGAAAGTAGATGTAAAGAGCTAGAACTAGGTATGATGGTTAGTAACAATACTGACCCTATGGAAACTGCTTTTACTGTATCTGTTGATTTAAGAGGTAATGGAGTAACTACAGGTATTTCTGCATCTGATAGAGCCAAAACTATTGAAGCTTTAGTTAATTCTAAAACTAGATCATTTGATTTAGCAAGACCTGGTCATATTTTTCCTCTAAGAGCTAAAAACGGAGGTGTTTTAAGAAGAACTGGCCACACAGAAGCTGCTATTGATTTTGCTCGTTTAGCTGGTTTAAAACCTGCTGGTGTTATTGTTGAAATAATGAATGAAGATGGAACAATGGCCCGTTTACCTCAACTTTTAGAGGTTGCAAAAAAATTCGACTTAAAAATTGTTTCTATTGAAGATTTAGTTGCTTACAGAATGGAGCATGATTCTTTAATAGAGAAAAAAGAAGATTATACTATTCAAACTCGTTTTGGTGATTTTCGTTTACGTGCTTACCAACAAACAACTAATAACCAAGTTCATATAGCATTAACAAAAGGAAGTTGGACTAAAAATGAATCAATATTAACAAGAATTAATTCAACTCTAGTAAATAACGATATACTTGGTACATTAACCAATAATGCTGATAAAAAACTTGATCAAATGTTTAAGGTGATAAATGAAGAAGGGAGAGGTGCTATTCTTTTTATAAATCAGCAAGCTCAATCTTTAAATTTATTAAACAGACTTAAAAGCTTAAAAGAAAATCAAGCAAATGGTATAATGAAAGCTCCAAATGTTGTAATGGATAATAGAGATTTTGGTATTGGAGCTCAAATTCTTCATGATTTACACATTCATAAACTACGTTTAGTATCTAATTCTCAACAAACTAAACGTGTTGGTATGATTGGATACGGTTTAGAAATAGTTGACTACGTTAATTATTAATTTTACTTTAAAAACAATTTATTTCTTTTTAGGAATAAAAATATAACGCCTAAAGTTATAAACAATAATATCCATACCCAGTTACTGTAATTAGTACTGGGTATTATTTTTATACTATCTGGATTTCCAATTAATATTACAGATGCCCAAAAATATGGTGATGTTTCACTTAATTGATGCGTTTTTAAATAGTCTTTCTTTGCTATATTTAGAGCCTTCAACTTTGTTTTACCTGCACTTAATTCTTTATAAAATACTTTTAAAATTTCATTAGTTGACTTTTCATTTGCTTTCCATTGTGTTGTAATCACACTCTTTGCTCCTCCTCTAAAAAAACCTCTAGACAAACTCATAATTCCCTCACCTATTTCTTGTTTTCCTGAAGCTCCATTACAAGCATCTAAAACTACTAACTCTGCATTATTTGACAAACTCAATAACTCCTTTAAATTAATTTTTTTATCCCGGAAAGCTATCCATGGATCATTATCTATTTTATTTAAACCAGCATGAGTGTTTAAATGTATTATTGAATAATTTTTTAACTCTTTTATAAAAGTTTCTTTTGTAGATTTCTCCTCTATAAATAACTCAGTTTCACAAATTGATGCAACTTCTTGCATTGCCTTTTTACTTCTTTTAAGTGATTGAAGAGTTTTTTGATTAAAATCTACTGGAGCAAATGCCAATATTTTATCAATCGATTTCTTAGTGTTCCTATTTAATTTTTCAAATACTGAAGCTGATAATAAATAATTAATCTCTGTATGCTCTAATAAGTATTCACCTGTTAAGGCATCTGGAATTAATGCTTCAAAATTAATACGTTGTAATTTATAATCTGGAATTACTATTAATCCTTTATTTTTTATTTTCTTAATAGAATTTTTAAAAGGAAATAGTTTTAAAAATACATTATTTGCTAACCTCTTGTATTTTTCTTTATCATCTTTATAAATAAAATATTTAGACATTTTATTTTTTAAACTATCAACTTGATTAATTAATTCTGGTACGTTTTCTAATTTGTAAAATATTTTTTCATTCTCATTACAAAAAATTCCAAAACCTCTTTTTTCATTTAAAATATACTCTACCAAGTTTTTTTCTTTACCTATATGTTGTCTAATACTTTCTTCTAAACTAATTATTAAAGATTCTTTTTTGTTACTGCCCTTAGTATTATTTAATCCTTCTAATAATAATAAAGCCTTATTTTTTTCCATAAAATAAAATGCTTGAGAAACATCATTTTTATAATACGATAAAGTAACAGCTTTCATGTAAAAACTAGCTGCTTTGCGTATCCAAAACAGCTTAGAAGTATCAACAATACTTTCTAATCTAATAAACGAAATAAGTTTATCAACTAAAATACTTATTTCAATTGCTTTATTTAAATCATCATTTTTTAAAGTCGATTCATAATTTTTAATACTAGCTTCTACGTTTTCTATTAAATAGTCAAGAATATCTAACGTATAATCTGAATTCGTAATTTCTTTTAAACTAAGTACGGTTTCATCATAACCTCTATCTAAAAGAATGCCTATCGCCTTTTTATTATAACGTATTTTAATTTCAGGAGTTAAATAATCTCCCATATTACTATTTACAGCAGCAATTGCTTTTTTATCTGTTTTAATTTCTAATGCTTTATCAAAAAAATAATTTGCTTTTTTCCTTTTCTTTAACTTATTATATACCCTTCCTATATTACTGTATACTCTACCTACATTACCAAAATCATTCTTTTCTTCATAAACTTTTAGTACCTGTTTATACAACTCAATAACTTTAAATGGCTTATTTAAGTTTTCGTAAATATTTGCTAAATTATTTTTATAGCCTATATCAGTAGAAAGATAATTATGATTTTTTAAAATATTATCAATACTGTTTATATGATAATTTATTTCTTCTAAATACCTTTTTGTTTCATCTATATAACTATAAGTAGCAATCACTGCTTCATGAGCTTTTAATAAAGTTCTTGGATCTTTATAAGATGTATAGTTTTCAATTACTTTATTAAAATTTATTAAAGCATTAAAATAATCACCTTTATTAGTAAAAATAAACCCTAAATCTATATATGATTTATAAGTAAATTTATTTTTTACAGGTTGACTTTGCAGTTTTATAATTATTTCTTTTTGCTTTTTCTCATTACCCTGAACCTTATAGTAATAGTTTAAATTATAAAAACTATTATTTAATTTATAATAGTTAATTGAATCAGTATCTATTCTTATACTAATTGATTTCTGTGTAACAGAAATTGCTTTTTCATAATTATTTTCAAATGAATATAAAATACCTTGCTTATGATAAGCATACGATATATTCTCTTTAGTTAAATTTTCTCTTTTAGTTATAAATTCTTCTAAAATTTGAGTTTTTAATGTATTCTCAATATTTAATTTATAAATAGAATCGATTTCTTTTTCTTGATTTAGTTTACTTTGACTAAAGGATTTTTGATGAATGATTAAAAACGATAAAAAAAGAAAAAGAAATCGATTCATAAGTATCTCATTATTATTATGGAATACTAATTTAACAATTTATTATATTTTACAGGTCTCGAATACAATTGATTTACACCTATAACATTTAATGCGTCTATAATTTGGTTGGGACTATATAACATTCCAGACTCAAATAATACTTTGGCAGAAATTGCTGTTACTAAAGGTGCAGCGTATGAAGTTCCTGAAATATATACAGGAGTGCCTAAAATATCATAAAACAAAATATTGTGGCCAGGAGCATAAAAATCTACGGTATTTATTCCATAATTGGAAAAAGAAGCAATATTATTTCTCTCTGAATCTGATGCTGCTATTGCTAAAATATTACCTTGTGGATATGATGAAGGATAATGACTTACATAATCATTATTAACACCAGAATTTCCTGCTGAAGTAACAATTAAAACATTATTATATTCTGTAATTAAGTCATTAAAAATAGAGTTAACATATGTATTATTATCATACCAACCTAAACTCATTTGAACAATATGAACTCTTGGTAAAGCATATTTTAAACCACATAAAATATTAAAATAGCTAGCTATCCCGTTTTGATCACATACTTTTACTGGTAAAATTTGATGTGGCACCCCTTGTTCATTCAATTTATTGTTAACAATATAAGTAACTTTTGTTCCATGAATTAATTCATAATCATCATAAAAATCATTGTCGTGATTTACAAAATCCCATCCCGATAATTCATTAGCCATATTAACCCCAGAAGAATTATATAAAAAAGGAGTTACAAACAATGGATAGTTCGCATTGACTCCAGTATCTAACACACCAATTGTTACTCCCGTATTATTCGGTACAATTTGAGATATAAAACTATTATTATCAGTATTTGACATTCCTGAATTATTTTCATTTTCTAAATGAAATACAAATTCATTATCTACATTTGAAATATCCCCTTCCGGGCCTCCACTTCCACCTTGTATAGTTAATTTTTTATCTTCAACATCCGCATTACTTCCAAAATCCCATTTCTCTATTAATTTATCATCACATAAATCACAAAATTGGTATTTGACAACCTCATAGAGTTTTCTCAATTTTTGTTTTTTACTAGTACTTACCCCTTCTCTAAACTTAATAATAAGTTCAGTTTTTGAATATCTTGGTGTTGGTAGAATAACTTTTTTTGTTTTAATCATTCTTGATTTTGCTTGATTTTCTGTTAATTCAGTATCATTTACTGTACACTCAACAAAGCCTAAACATAGAGTTAAAACAAATAATAATTTTAAGAGTTTCATTGTTTTTCTGTTTATAATTATTTTAGGAAACTTAGTAATATTACTATTTTTAATTTATATTACTATAATTATAGGCTTAAAATTATTAAAATCATTACCCATTTATTTTATTAAATTAATTTATTTTTGAACTATATTTTAAATTTATGACAGAAAGTGAAAGGTATTTAAATGCTTTATTGAAAGGGAATGAAAAAATAACTGCAGAGATATACACAAAATTTTATAGAAAAGTTAGTTCTTTTATTTTAGCCAATAAAGGAAAAGAAGAAGATGTAGAAGATGTTTTTCATGATGCCTTAATGTACTTAATAGTTGCTCATAAAAAACAAGCCTTAAAAATAAACTCTTTTGAAGGCTATTTTTTCACCATTTGTAAAAACATTTGGAAAACTTCATTAAAAAATAAAAATAAACAGGTAATAAATAATAATGTTTTACCACTAGAAGATAAAGATGATGATTTAAGCTTATTAATTATTCAACAAGAAAGAAGAGATTTATATCGAGATGCTTTTCATAAACTCTCTTCAAATTGTAAAGAAATTTTAGGTAACTATTTTAATGGAATGGGGTATCAAGAATTATTAGAAGAGTTTTCGTATAGTACAATAAATACTATTAGACAACGAGTTTTTAAATGTAAAACTAAGTTGATTTCATTAATAAAAAAGGATCGTCGTTATAATAAACTAAAGTGATGGAAGAAAAAACACAAGAAGAAATTGAACGTTACTTACATAACGAAATGAACATAGAAGAACGTTCTGTTTTTGAAAAAAAAATAAAATCAGATGAATTGCTTAAAGAAGAAGTTTTACTTCAAATTGCAATTCATGAATCTTTTGAGGATCCTAGCATTCAACACAATCAAAATATTTATAACATCAATTTAATTAATGACATTAAACAACAATTAAAGTCAGATGAATTAAGACAAACTTCAAAATTTATTAAAGAAAGTACTAAAAAACATAAAAACTCAAATAAAAAAACTATAAAACTAGTAACCAAGTTTATTGCTTCAATAGCTGCGGTTATTTTAATTTCTTTTATGTTATTTTACAACTCCCAACAAAATTCTCTAAGTTTATATAATGAATATGCTGATTGGAACAACCTACCTTCTTTAATTGAAAAAGGAGAAAGTAATACTCTTTCAGAATTAGAAATACTGTACAACGCTAAAGAATATAAAAAAATTATTGCTTTTAATATACCTACAAATAAAGCTCCTTATGAATTAATCTACATAGGAACTTCTTATGTCAAGTTAAACGATTTTAAAAATGCTTCTATTATTTTTGACAAATTAATAAACACTAACTCATTAGAAAGCTCAAGAGGGTATTGGTATAAGCTTTTAATTCTTTTGAATCAGAATAAATTAACTGATGCTAAAAAAACGTTAACTATAATCCTTAATAACAAAGAAAATTATAATTATACGAAAGCTAAAGAGCTCTCAGAGAAAATTAAAAATATAAAATAGGAGATTTATTTAATTAACAGTTGATTTTCTAATTGAATAATTAGTTCTTTAGATGCTGGTGTGTTTTGTAATTTAAGTTCGTTTATCATTTGTTGAATGGTTGCCTTATCATGTACTTGAGAAGAATTCTCAAGTATAAAAAAGCGTTCCTTTTCAGCAAGAGAAAAAAATAAGTTATCTGACCATTGGTTTCTTTCTAAATCAATAACTAAATGAATTCTATCTGTATCTCCTAAATTTGAAACTGAATGTATATAGTTTACGTTTGTATACCAACATTCTCCAACTTTCATATCAACAATTTCATCATCTAATAAAAAAGTTACCTTATTATTAGTAATTATAGGAACATGGATACGAAAACAATTGTCTTCATATCCAAGTTTATAATCTCTATGAGGTTTTATTTTTGAGCCTTTTTCTAAGTTTAGTAATCTTACTGAAATTAATGAACTTTTAAAGGTATTTATAACTTCTTTAAGATATGGACATTCTTTTAAGAAAGGAGTTTCAGTTATTTTTACTTTTTCTATGGACGCATAAATATTATTCTCATCACCATTTTCAGCATATAAAGCTATTGATTTCCAACTCCCTTCGTAACCTGTTTTATTAAAATGATCATTCCATTTAGAAGTAACAATTGTTTGTAACTCATTCTGAAGTTTTTCAACATTAAACTGAAAAGGTAATTTTAAAAACCTAACTCCTTTTTCTTTTTCCATTATTTATCCTAGCATTTCACTTTTAACTCTAGTAAATTCTTTCATTATATCATCTAATACATCTTTAGCTGGTTTTATTTTATGAATTAATCCTGCTATTTGTCCTATCTCTAATTCGCCTTCCTCTAAATCACCTTCAAACATTCCTCGTTTAGCACGAGCCCTCCCCAATAAATCTTTAATTTCTTCTATTGTAGGGTTCTTCTGATACAGTTCTTGTACTTCATTGTAAAATTTATTCTTTACCAATCTAACAGGAGCTAACTCTTTTAATGTTAAATGAGTACCTCCATCTTTAACCTCAACTATTGTTTCTTTAAATTTATCATGAGCTGATGACTCTATCGTAGCTGCAAAACGGCTACCTACTTGTACTCCATCTGCACCTAATACCATTGCTGCTAACATTCCTCTACCTGACCCTATTCCTCCAGCTGCAATTACAGGTATTTTAACTTGTTCTTTAACCATGGGGATTAATGTAAAAGTAGTTGTTTCTTCACGCCCATTATGTCCGCCAGCTTCAAACCCTTCACATACCACTGCATCAACTCCAGCTGCTTCAGCTTTTAAAGCAAACTTCACAGAGCTTACAACATGAACAACTGTAATACCTATATCTTTTAAAAAATTTGTCCATGTTTTAGGGTTTCCTGCTGAAGTAAAAACAATTTTCACTCCTTCTTCAATAATAATATCCATGATTTTTTCTATATCAGGATACAACATTGGTACATTAACTCCAAAAGGTTTATTTGTAGCTTTCTTACATTTTTGAATGTGCTCTCTTAATACATCAGGGTACATTGAACCTGCACCTATTAATCCTAAACCTCCTGCATTAGAAACTGCTGAAGCAAGTTTCCAACCACTTACCCATATCATTCCTCCTTGAATAATAGGGTATTCTATATTAAATAATGTTGTTATTTTATTTTGCATTAATTAAAACTTGTATAAAAATGAAATGGTGTACTAAAATGAACGGGGACTTTTCTACTCATATGAATAGCTGGTTCCCATCCTTTTATATTTTTGAAATAAATTTTTAACCTATTTTTTAAATCTATTGGTATTTTATCACTTGTATTTACAATCATTTTTCCTTTAGAGGTTACTATGAAATTTAAATAAACTCTTCCATTTATCTGAAAACCTGATGTAATTAATGTACTGTACATTTTTTTAATTCTTTTAAAAAAAACCTTACTATCTCCTCCTTTAAATAAAAGTTTTTTACGCTCTATCAACTCTTTTTTTACTTTTACACCATTTTCGTTATATAATAATGTTTTCATTAACTTCCCTTTAGAAAAATATTGCCTACAGGCTATATTCCCGTTAGTATGGTAATACTTCCATATTCCAGTCTTTACTCCATTAATATAAAATAATGTATTATCTACACCTCCATTATAAAACCATGATTTAACAATACCATTTAAATCACCATCTTTATTAAACGAAAATGTCTTTTTTAAATTTCCATTTCTATAAAATTCAACAAATTTCCCTTGTGGGTTTTTCTTATCTTTAAATTTATAAGCTCCTCTTTTTGCTAATTTTCCATTTCTAAAATAAAGTGATCCTACCCAAATAGTATCCTTTTTTACTATAGTTTCTATAAATTTAGCTTCTTTTTTTCTTTTTGTAATTTTTTCTTTATGATTTATATAATTTACAATTGAATCTTTTTGACTAAATAAATTATTTACACATAACAACAATAATGTTATAATAATAAAATTCTTTTTCAATTTTAATTTCTTATTTTTTTATAAACTTAATTTTTTCAATTTTCCTTCCACTTTTAATTTGTAATATATATACACCTTTATTAAGTGATGACACATTTATTATATTAGAGTTAGAAATGTTCTTGTATACTTCTTGTCCTAGAACGCTATAAACAATTACCTCATTAATAGTATCAGTAAAAGAAATTATTAAATGATCCTTTACAGGGTTTGGAAATATCTTAAACTCTTCTTTGTCATTATCTTCTGATGACAATGTTTTATTATACGCCTGTTCCAAATCTGGTACACCATACCCATACTGATTTGTTGGATTGCTATATTTATCTGCAGACTCTCTAATCATATTCATTATTTCTACATTCGTTTTTGAAGGAAAAGCTTGCCAAAAAGACGCTACTGCTCCAGCCATAACCGGTGAAGAAAAAGAAGTTCCATTTGATGTTGATGGAATTCCTGTTTGATGATTGATAACATAAACATTACGTCCATGTGCTAAAACATCTGGTTTTACCCTTCCATCTGCTGTAGGTCCAAATGAACTAAAAGAGGCTATCGTTTCTGTGGCATCAACAGCTCCAATCGTAAAAACAGAAGCAGCATCTGCTGGAGCAGAAATATATTTCCATGATTTATTACCATCATTCCCAGCTGAAGTAACCAATATCATACCTCTTGAAACTCCTATTTCTGCTCCTCTTGAAATAAAAGCTGTTTTCCCATCCATATCAGCATAGGTATGACTATAATTTGCGTTATCAAATGTAGTATACCCTAAAGATGTATTAATTACATCTACACCTAAACTATCTGACCTTTCAGCAGCCTCAACCCACAAACTTTCTTCTAAAGGTCCTTCATTAGAAACATCTTCTGTAATAAAAAGATAAAACGATGCGTCAGGCGCTGTTCCTACAAATTGATCTTTAATATATCCTGAAATATCTGACAAAACATTAGTTCCGTGATTATGACCTGAATAAAAGTTAGTACTTCTGTTAACAAAGTCATAACCTCCAAGAATTTTATTATTATCTCTAATCCTTTTAAAAGCACTTAATATATTTACATTTGGAAAACCTGCATCAATAACAGCTATTTGCATTCCCTTACCTGTAAAACCTTTTTTATGTAAAAAATCAGCTTTTATCATAGTTATTTGACTAGAAGTTAACCCATAATTGAAGTCTTCTTTTACTGATGAAAATTTATTATAATGTGATGCTTTCACTTTTTTTGTTGAAACAGTAGTTCTAGCGTTTAATGATCTATTAGCAAATTCAATTTTATCTATAAAATTAAATGTAGTTTTTAAAGCATCAATTTTTGATTTTTCTCCTCTAATATGAATTGCATTTAACCATTTTGACTTTGCTAAAACTGTTATACCATCAGCTCCTTTAATTTGATTATAATAACTACTATGTACTGGTACATCCTTTTCGTCTAATGCTATCTTCTGTTTCGTTCTCCTATCTAAAGAACGTTGGGATAACATAGTTAAAGGATTAGATAAATAGTTAGAAGCACTAGGTTTATCTTTCAAAATAACCCATGCATCTTCTTGAGAAAAGAGATAAGAGCTAAATAATAAAACGCAAAAAAGTAGTAATTTTTTCATGTTGACTAAATTACTACTTTTATTATTATTTTTATAAAAACAAGCTAACTAATAACTCCTGAACCCAGTAACTCTTCTTCTTTATACCAAGCTACAAATTGACCTTCTTGAATTGCTGATTGTGGATTATCAAATTCAACATATAATCCTTTTTCAACTTTATGTAACATTGCTTTTTCTAATTTTTGACGATAGCGTATCCTTCCTTCTACTTCCAAAGTTTCACCAGATTTTAATGCTAAATCTTTACGTACCCAATGTAATTCTTCATTAGAAACAAATAAAACATTACGGTATAATCCTTTATGATTTTTTCCTTCTCCAGTATAAATTACATTTTCATCAACATCAGTTTCTATAACAAATAAAGGTTCTTTTGTTCCTCCTACTGCTAATCCTTTACGTTGTCCTTTTGTAAAATAATGAGCTCCTTGATGTTTTCCTACAACTTTACCATCTTCTTTCGTATAAACGAACTTTGTAGAAAAATACGCTAATTCAGCCTCTTTATTTTCAAATTGAGTGACTGAACGATTATATCCCTCAAAATCTGAGGGTATTTGAATAATAACCCCTTCTTTTGGTTGTAATTTTTGCTGTAAAAAATCTGGTAAACGTACTTTACCTATAAAACATAAACCTTGACTATCTTTTTTATCAGCTGTTATTAAATCTGCCTCTTTAGCTATCTCTCTAACCTCTGGCTTCGTTAATTCACCAATTGGAAATAAAGCTTTTGATAATTGTTTTTGAGATAACTGACATAAAAAATACGATTGATCTTTATTAGTATCCTTACCACCTAATAATTTATATACAGGCTTACCATCAATAATTTCTTCTGCTTTTCTACAGTAATGTCCTGTAGCAACATAATCTGCTCCTAAACTTAATGCAATATCCATAAATACATCAAATTTAATTTCACGATTACATAAAACATCAGGATTAGGAGTTCTTCCTTTCTCATACTCATTAAACATATAATCTACAATACGTACTTTATATTGTTCACTTAAATCAACAGTTTGAAATGGAATTCCTAATTTTTCAGCAACAATCATTGCATCATTACTATCTTCTAACCACGGACATTCATCAGATATAGTTACAGTATCATCGTGCCAATTCTTCATGAATAAACCTATAACCTCATACCCTTGCTCTTTTAATAAGTGTGCCGTAACACTACTATCAACACCACCTGAAAGTCCTACTACTACTCTTTTCATTATTTACTTTTAGTGAGGTGCAAATTTACGAATACCTTTTCAATAATTAATCATTTCAATATAATTCCAATTAACACAGAAATCAACTGAAATTTCACCCGAAAAGGGTTACCCCTTTTTTTTAAGTTCTCTTTAATTTTACACAAAAAACTAACCTATATAATTATGAAGAAAAGTATTTATTTTTTTACCCTAATTCTACATTCAGTTATATTAATTGCTCAAAACAATTGTAATTGTGATCATTACATATCCAATTTGAGTGCTACAAATTTCAACCTTATTAATGGTAACTCATTTGATTATAAACCTGGTGATATTTTTTGTATTGCTAGTGGTGAATATAAAGGGATTAGACTAGTTAATTTTAATGGATCACAAAACAACCCTTTAATTTTTAAAAATGATGGAGGAAAAGTTATTTTCTCTGAAACAACATATCCAGCTATAGAATTAAAAGAAAGT
Organism: Tenacibaculum halocynthiae; assembly: GCF_964512825.1. Lineage (NCBI taxonomy): Bacteria > Pseudomonadati > Bacteroidota > Flavobacteriia > Flavobacteriales > Flavobacteriaceae > Tenacibaculum > Tenacibaculum halocynthiae. The sequence continues at coordinate 89,457 of NZ_CAZELG010000021.1, forward strand.
ACTTTTATAAAATTTACAGGTACTGGTAATACTGAAAACAAATATGGATTTATTGTTACAGCAAATACAACTGCTATAGGAATTACTGAGTTTAGTAGTGATATAGAAATGGATCATATTAAAGTAGAACGTGCTGGTTTCGCTGGTTTTATGGCAAAAACAAATCCGAGATGTAATAACCCAAAAACCTGGAGAAGAAATGGATTTATTATGAAAAACATTAAACTTCATGATAATTATATAAAAGACACTGAAGGTGAAGGGTTTTATATAGGTAGCACAGATGGATATAAAGTTAAAACAAGATTAAAATGTAATGATGAATATGCTTTTCCTCATTGGTTAGAAAACATTGAAATATATAATAATAGTATTGAAAATGTTGGCTGGGATGGTATTCAAGTAAATTTAGTGAGAAAAAATGGACAAATTTATAATAATACTATAACTGGTTATGGTACATCTACAAATAATGGATATCAAAAATTTGCAATGAGTATTGGAGGTGGTCGTTACTCAGTTTATAATAATTATATCAAAAACTTAAACGATGGTAAAGGAATGCAGTTTATAAGTACTCAAAGTGGTACAATGATATATAATAACGTGATGATTAATCCAAAATCTGATGCTATTTTTATACATAGTAGGCATCAATTGGAAGACAAAACTAGAGCCTATTATGTTTTAAACAATACAATTATAAACCCTGAAAAATCAGGCGTTAAATTATATACTCATATTACAGAAAGTTCAAATCCAAATTTATTAAATACACTACAATCTTCTATTCCTAGTTATTTTGTAAATAATATTATTGTAAATCCAGGTAATAATTATGAAACTACTGGAACATGGAAAAATATTGATGAAAACTATTTTGACTTTAATGCTCCAGATGAAAAAAACATGCTGAAAAAATATATCAGTTCTAATTTACTTTCAAAAAATATTGATACACTTGGTTTTTCAGATTCATTAAATAATAATTATACTCCAAAAAACAGTAGCTCTAGTATGGTAGATACAGGTGAAGATTTAGTGAAATTTGGTATTACTAATGATTTTAATGGAATTAGCAGACCTCAAAACAATGCATTTGATATTGGAGCTTACGAACTAAAAAATGTGAGTAACTCTCTTCATGTAAAATCATTTAAACCTGAATCAAAAATCATCACTACTCTTTACCCAAACCCAACAAATAATTATATAATCATTAATACTTTTTTAAAAATTAATTCAGCTGTATTTTATGATATAAAAGGAAATTTTATTGAAAAAAAGGAAAATCCTTCAAATAAAATCTCTATTTCAAATTTGAAAGAAGGGCTTTATTTTATACGAATAAACTACGAAAACACAACTGAAGTTTTACAAATTATAAAAAAATAATATTAAAAAGAGCTATTGCATTTATAAATACAATAGCTCTTTAAAAAAATATTAAATATGTAAGTTTATTTATTTTTCAACTCAGATAACTTATTTTTCTTCTTCTTTGTAACTACTTCACCATCCATATAAAATTCCCATTTACCATCTCTCTTACCTTTTTTATAGTTCCCTTTTTCTTTTATATTTCCTTTCAAATCATAGTATTTCCCTTCACCATGTAATTTTCCTTCTTCATAGCTTACATCTTCTATCAAAACACCATCTTCAGTAAAAACTTTAGAAGTTCCATGTTTTTTCCCTTGACTATAATATGTTTCTTCTGTTAGCTTTCCATTAGTATAGTAGTTTTTTAATACTCCATTCAATTTTCCATTAGCATAATTCTCTTCAGAAATAATTTTTTTTCCATTAGAAAAATAATAAAGCCATGTACCTTCTCTATTTTTTCCTTTCATTTTTCCTTTACTCTTTAACTTCCCTGTAATAGTATAAAACTTTACATCAGCTACATTATTAACTAAAGAAAACTCCTTAATAATAGTTGGTTGAGTTGATGAAGTAATTGAATAAAATTTAAAAATTCCTATTTCTTTACCATCTTTAAACTCACCTTGATATCTAATTTTTCCGTTTTTATAAAACTTTTTCCAAACTCCAGTTCTTTTACCTTTATTATTAAATTGATTTGTTTTTTGAGCACTCATCGTTACTGTAAAAAACATTACTAATAAAATTGTGATTGAAAATATCCTTTTTATATTTATCATTTTGTTACTCCTTTTACGATTCAAATTTACATAAACCATACCAATATGAGTATTGATTTTTTAATTACTGTACTAAAAAATATGGATAACCCTGCAAGAGTTAATCGAAATAACGCAGCAAATATTGTATTAGAACAACCTGAGTTAGTAAATTTCTTAGTTGAATTAACTTTTGACACTAGCAATAAAATTTCAATAAAAGCTGCTTGGGTATTAGAATGGATTTGTACTCATCATGGTATAAATAACATACATCTATATCTTGATATATTTACTGAAAATATTTCAAAAGTGTATTTTGATAGTGCTATAAGACCTTGTGCTAAAATATGTGAACATTTAGCCACAGCATATACCTCCAAAAAAGAAAATGATACCAAATTTAATTTAACAGAAAATCATATTGATAAAATTGTTGAAACTGGGTTTGACTGGCTTATTACCGATCAAAAAATAGCTGTTAGAGCATATACAATGACTACTCTTTATTTATTCGGCTTACATAAAAGTTGGATTCACCCCGAACTAAAACACTTAATTAGTACTAAAATAATACATGAAAGTAAAGGTTGCAAAGCTAGAGGCACTAAAATATTAGAACTAATTAGTAAACATTCATAAAACATTCATTTCGGAAACAAATTTACTTCTTTCGAAAACTTTTCAACTTTTATATCATCAAATCATTCTACATTGATAACAATATTAATAATTAAATTATAAGTTATGTTAAAAAAAATTTTAAGTTTAAGTGGTGTTCAAGAGTTAAATAATGCTAAAAAAAAAGTAATCAATGGAGGTGCCAATGATTATTTATGCTTTAAAGCTGATGGATCAAGTTTTAATTCTGGTACTGATGTATCGTCTTCTTCAGTGAACTGTTCACCTATTGCAGAAGTTGCTGCTAGTGATGATGACTATTTTGAGTTTAATTACAACGATCATATTAGACCATAATTTTAAAAGAAATCAAACTATAATAGCCATGTAAAAAACATGGCTATTTTTAATTAGATATTAGTAGGCTTTCTATACCCTTGAAAAGGTTGTTTTAACAACTCTTTTAAATTAGAGTTGATTTCTTCATCTGGAAATGTATCAACACCGTATACTATTTTTTCGCGGTCTAATTCCATGTAAGTACCAAATACTCTATCCCAAATAGAAAAAATATTCCCATAATTACTATCAGTATAAGGCAATAAATTATGATGATGCACTTTATGCATATCTGGAGAAACTATAACATAACTCAATATCTTATCTAATTTTTTAGGTATTTTAATATTTGCATGATTGAATTGAGTTAAAACTAAAGAACAAGATTGATACAACATAACAACTGCAATAGGAGCTCCTACTAAAAACACACCTAATAAAGTAAATATGAATCGTATTATACTTTCAATAGGATGATGTCTGTTTGCTGTTGTGGTGTCTACTTTATGATCTGTATGATGCACTAAATGTACCATCCATAACGGCTTTACCTTGTGCTCTACAAAATGTGCTAAATAAGCTCCAAAAAAATCTAAGAAAAATACTCCTAAAAAAACATAAAGCCATAATGGCATTTTAGGTAAACTATTTATTAGTCCAAAGTTATTTTCTTGCACCCAATCAGCCGTTTTTAATAATAAAAAAGCCAACAAAAAATTAATTACAATAGTAGTTCCTGTAAAAAACAAATTAGGAAATGAATGTTTCCATTTATTGTACTTAAAATTAAATAATGGTATGGCGCCTTCGAGTAACCAAAAAAAAGTTATTCCTCCAACAAGTATTAAACTTCTATGAGCTGAAGGAATTGTTTCAAAATAATTTATAAGGGTTTCCAATATGTACTAGTTTTCCTTAAAAATAAAAAAAAGTTTTGAGTTAGTCTTTTCTTTTTTAATAATCTACAATTTTTGTAAAAAAACTTCTACTTCATCTTTTTGATGTAAAGTTTAATTTTTTTTCCTAATCGAAATCTACTTGACCTAACTAACCGCTTCAAGTAATACATTTCTAAGAGTAGATATTTTTTTATTTGATAACCCTAATTTTATAAAGCTACATAATTCTCGCCCTGACTTACTTAAAGTTGAAAAATATTTTTCTAAATATCTGTCTTTTTATTTTTTACTAAGTTATATTCAAGCTTCTTAAAATTAAAAATAACACCCCTTACACCAATTCATTACACTAAAAATTCTATCGTTGCTTTTTAGCTCTAGGTGATCTTCTAACTTTTTCATTAGATTTTAAAGGTAAGCGCTTTTTTAATTCTTCAACAATTCTATAAGTAGCAGGGCAAATCTCAGTATTGTTTATTGTTAAATCTGAAATTTGAGCAAACTTTTTACGATTGGTATGTGGATATTCAGCGCATGCCTTTGGCCGAACATCATAAATATAACAAGAATTATCTCGTTCATCTAAAAAAGTACAGGGTGCAGATTTCAACACCATAAAATCGTCTGAATCTCTTTCTAAATATTGATCAACAAAGTTATGAACTTTCATTTTTAAATGTTTTGCTACTCGTTCAATATCTTTATCAGTAAAAATTGGAGATGTTGTTTTGCAACAATTACCACAGTCTAAACAATCGGTTTTTTCAAACTCTTCATCATGAATTTCTCTAACTATTAAGTCTAAACGTTTTGGCGTTCTCTTTTTTAAAAGTTGAAAATATTTTTTATTCTCTTCTAAAGCGTCTTTTGCTAATTTCTCTAAATTTTCTAAATCTTTATCCATCATTCAACAGTTTAAATATAACTATAATTCTATTAATTATTTTCTTAAAATCTAAAAGAAAACTAGACGCCTTTTTAGCATTTTAAATCATTGCAAAAATACCTATATAAATTGTTAGAATCACTTTAAATATCATCCAAATAAATTATGTAATTTTGCACATCAATTTTTAATAAATAATGAGTATTCAAACCTTAATAGAAACTAAAGTAAAAGAAGGATTTTTAGCCTTGTATAATATTGAAATTCCAAGTGTTGAATTTCAAGCAACTCGTAAAGATTTTGAAGGAGACATCACTGTTGTTGTGTTCCCTTTACTGCGGTACAAAAAAGGAAATCCAGTTCAAATTGGTGAAGATTTAGGTAAGTACTTAGTAGAAAACATAGAAGAAATAACTAATTATAATGTAGTTAAAGGTTTTTTAAATTTAGTAATTGACGATTCTTTTTATGTAAACTTCTTTAACCAAATTTCAACTAACACTTCATATGGCTTTGTAAATGAAAACAAGATTGATGCCCGTATGGTTGAATATTCATCTCCTAACACCAACAAACCTTTACATTTAGGGCATGTTAGAAATGTGTTACTTGGATATTCGGTTGCTGCAATATTAAAAGCATCTGGAAAAAAAGTTTACAAAACTCAGATTATTAACGACCGTGGTATTCATATTTGTAAGTCTATGTTGGCTTGGGAAAAATTCGGTAACGGAGAAACTCCTAACTCAACAGGTTTAAAAGGTGATAAATTAGTAGGTAATTATTATGTGAAGTTTGACCAAGAATATAAAAAAGAGATTGCTGCGTTAATTGCTTCTGGTATTTCTGAAGATGATGCAAAAAAGCAAGCTCCGTTATTTATCGAAGCTCAAGAAATGCTTCGTAAATGGGAATCTGGTGATGAAAAAGTTGTTGCTTTATGGGAAACTATGAATGGATGGGTGTATAAAGGTTTCGATGTTACTTATAAAAATATAGGTGTAGATTTCGATAAATTATACTACGAGAGTAATACTTACTTATTAGGTAAAGATGTTATTGAAGAGGGGTTAAAAACGAATGTTTTTTTTAAAAAGGAAGATGGTTCTGTTTGGTGTAATTTAACTGATGAAGGTTTAGATGAAAAACTAGTATTACGTTCAGATGGAACTGCTGTTTATATGACGCAAGATATTGGTACTGCCATTCAACGTTCTAAAGACATGCCTGATGTTGGTGGAATGGTATATACAGTTGGTAATGAACAAGATTATCACTTTAAAGTATTATTCTTAATTCTTAAAAAGTTAGGGTATTCTTGGGCTAGTCAACTGCATCATTTAAGTTACGGAATGGTTGATTTACCTTCTGGAAAAATGAAATCTCGTGAAGGTACAGTAGTAGATGCAGATGATTTAATGGATGAAATGACTGATACAGCGCGTACTATTTCTCAAGAATTAGGGAAATTAGAAGGATATTCTAATGAAGAGAAAGAAGAATTGTATAAAATTATTGGATTAGGAGCTTTAAAATATTTTATATTAAAAGTAGATCCTAAAAAGAGAATTTTATTTGATCCAAAATCTTCGGTAGATTTTCAAGGAAATACAGGGCCTTTTATTCAATACACCTATGCTAGAATTCAATCAATTATAAGAAAAGCAACTTTTGATTATTCTCAACCTGTAGCTATTGAATTACACGATAAAGAAAAAGAATTAATTAAGCAATTAGAATTATATCCTGAAATAATTCAGCAAGCTGCTAATAATTATTCACCAGCAGTTATTGCAAATTACACCTACGAATTGGTTAAAGAGTTTAATTCTTTCTACCAAAACGTACATATTTTAGGAGAAGAAGATCAAGATAAAAAAACATTTAGAGTTCAGCTAGCTAAAAAAGTTGCTGATACTATAAAATCTGCATTTAATTTATTAGGAATTCAGGTTCCTGAAAGAATGTAGAAAAGTTAGCAGGTATTCCTGCGTTAGGGATTAGAGCGGCATCCTTTTTAAAACATTATAAAGTAAGCGTCTTTACGAGGACAAGGGACGAAGTAATCTCATAGGATTAAGAGATTACCACAGTTTACAAAAAAGTAAACTTCGTAATGACACGTTTTAAAAAGATATAGAGGAAAGCCCGTTAAAACGCCCAAAACAATTTATTTGTGATTTTTATTAGTAAAATCATTGAAACCGTAGAATAATAATATAACAAACAACAAGTAAAATAAACGACATGAAATACGACGTATTAATAATCGGAAGTGGTCCTGGAGGTTATGTAACAGCTATTAGAGCATCTCAATTAGGGTTTAAAACTGCTGTAATAGAAAAAGAAAACTTAGGTGGAATTTGTTTAAACTGGGGATGTATTCCTACAAAAGCTTTATTAAAATCTGCTCAAGTATATGATTATTTAAAACATGTTGACGAGTATGGATTAAAAGCTGAAGCTATTGATAAAGACTTTGAAGCTGTAATTAAACGTAGTCGTGGTGTTGCTGAAGGAATGAGCAAAGGAGTTCAGTTCTTAATGAAGAAAAATAAAATTGACATCATTGATGGTTTTGGTAAAGTAAAAACTGGTAAAAAAGTAGATGTTACTGCTGAAGATGGAACTGTTACTGAATATAGTGCTGATACTATTATTATAGCTACAGGTGCTCGTTCAAGAGTGTTACCAAACTTACCTCAAGATGGTAAAAAAGTAATTGGTTACCGTGAAGCTATGAGTTTGCCAAAACAACCAAAGTCTATGATTGTTGTAGGTTCTGGTGCTATTGGTGTTGAGTTTGCACACTTCTATAATTCTATGGGAACTGAGGTAACTATCGTTGAATTTATGCCAACTATTGTTCCTGTTGAAGATAAAGATGTTTCTAAACAAATGGAACGTTCTTTTAAGAAATCAGGTATTAAAATAATGACAAGTTCTTCTGTTGAATCTGTAGATACTTCTGGAGAAGGAGTAAAAGCAACAGTTAAAACTAAAAAAGGAGAACAAATTTTAGAAGCTGACATCGTATTATCCGCTGTTGGTATTAAAACTAACATCGAAAACATTGGTTTAGAAGATGTTGGAATTATTACTGATAGAGATAAAATTTTAGTAAACGATTGGTATCAAACTAATATCCCTGGATACTACGCAATTGGTGATGTAACTCCTGGGCCTGCACTTGCTCACGTTGCTTCTGCTGAAGGAATTACTTGTGTTGAAAAATTAGCAGGTTTACATACAGAAGCTATTGACTATGGAAACATTCCTGGTTGTACCTATGCTACTCCAGAAATTGCTTCAGTTGGATTAACTGAGGCCAAGGCAAAAGAAGCTGGTTATGAATTAAAAGTTGGTAAATTCCCATTCTCTGCATCAGGAAAAGCAAAAGCAGCTGGAACTCCAGATGGTTTTGTTAAAGTAATTTTCGATGCTAAATATGGTGAATGGTTAGGTTGCCATATGATTGGAGCTGGTGTTACAGATATGATTGCAGAAGCAGTTTTAGGTCGTAAATTAGAAACTACAGGACATGAAGTTTTAAAAGCTATTCACCCTCACCCTACTATGAGTGAAGCGGTAATGGAAGCTGTTGCTGATGCTTATGATGAAGTAATTCATTTGTAAAACATACTTTATATATATTTTATTAAAAACCGAAGTTTTTCACTTCGGTTTTTTGTGTAAAAAAATACTCATTAGTAGGTATTTGAATTATAAACATAAACTTGTAAATTTCGGTCTGTAACTAACTCAGACTTACAATGAAAACTTTCTTCACTTTTATCTTTTTTTTATTAAATAGCTTAAATATTTTTTCGCAAGTAGATATAGAAAAATGTAAAATAGTATCTAATCTAGACGAGGTAGTTTACAAAATGGACATGCGAAAAGACTCCTCTATAATTGATTATATAAAGCTTGTTACTTTACCTAAAATACTTAATAATAAATTTGATTTAAAAAGTATTGAAACTAACTTAGATTGTATAATTCATACAGAAACAATCACTTGGATTCAACACATATATAGTTCTAGAATAACTTCATTAGAAAACCACATTAGAAATCGTCAATTTGAAATGATCCAAAATGATTCTAATAATGGATATGATAGATCTATTAGTGAAATGAAAAAAATACTTTCCATTTTAAATAAAAGAATGCATAATATAATTTCATATGAATTCACCTCATATCAACATAGGGATTCAAAAGAAAAATGGGTAAAATTTATATATTTTGATCACACTAATGATGTTTTAGCAATTTATAACAATGATAGGGATTTAACAGGAGCTTCTAGATTTGAAATTGGTACTGATAAATTTAAACTTCGTTTATTTGCTGACAGGAATGATGATTGGTATAATTTAACTTCTAAAAGTTGGTATACTTATCAAACTGTTTTTGTTGGAGGTGAAGCTTACACTCCTGATTTAGACTCACCTCTACTCAAAACAGAAGAATCATTTAATCCTTATGATAGACCTTTTGCTTCTTTTATTTATTTTGGATGGAGTAGGCATGGTGTTTTTCGTACTGGTAAATTTAAATATAGTATTGAATGGAAACTTGGTACAATCGGTTCATTAAAACCTAATAATGTACAGTCTGCAATTCATAGAGATTTAACAATAGGTACTAGAAAGCCATATGGTTGGAAAAGTCAAATTGCATCCGGAGGAAGAATAGGTATTAACTATAACTTTAATCTTGAATATCTACTATTTAATGAAAGGAAACGATATATCCCATTTACTTCAGTATTTAGCGATTTCAAAATTGGAACTCAATTTACATCTATAGGTTTGGGTATCAACTTTTCAAATAAAAATTTCAAAACTAGAGGAGGAATAAATATTCCTCTTTTAAAAAACAACAATTTAAATTGTATAGTAAATTTAAAATCTGAGTTAAGATATATAGTTCATAACTCAATGTTAGAAGGTTATGGTATCTTCAAAAGAACTCCTGATGAAGACCCTTCTTCACCTATAGATATTCATTTTCTAAAAAGTAATGAAATAAATAGATTCTTAAGTATAACAGAATTATCTATAGGTTTAGATTTTAAATATTTCGGTTTCATTTATAGTTTCAATATCATGAGTCCTGAATATTTCATAAAAAATATTCCAAAAAATAATTTACCTAAGAATAACAGTAGTTGGAATCATGTTGGTAAAATAGGCTTAATTTTTAAGATATAACAAAATATATATCAAAAATGTAATAAAGCGACAAGTCTAACTTTAGGCTTATCGCTTGACTTTTCAACTTACTTATATTATTTTAATATAGAAAACCCATTTTACCTTGTTTATAATCTCTTAAAGCTTCCATTATTTCAGTTTGTGAATTCATTACATAGGGCCCCCAAGATGTAACTTTCTCTTTAATTGGTTCACCAGAAAGAAACAACAATACACTTCCTTTTTCAGCTTCTAACTCAATCCTACTTCCTTCTTCTTTAAAAGTTATCATTTGGTTTTCACCTTTCAATAAAGTCGTTTCTTTATTTATAATAGCTTTACCTTGTAATAAATACACAAGTGCTTTATGACCTTCAGGAACATCAAACTCAATTTCTCCGTTATTTTTAGCTTCAATAGTGAATACATTTACTGAAGTTTGCGTTTTTATTAACCCTTGTTTATTCTTCTGTCCTCCAGCAATTACTTTTAATAAAATACTTTTATCAATATTTTCAACAATAGGTATCTGTGATGCTTTAATATGCTGATAGTTAGCAGGAATCATTTTTTTATTAGCAGGAAGATTAAGCCACAATTGGATTCCTTCTAAATCTCCGGTTTTTTCAATAAATTCTTTTGTAGGTCCTTCAGAATGTACAATTCCTCTACCTGCTGTTACCCATTGAACATCACCTGCTTCTACAATCACTTCGTTACCTAAAGAATCTCTATGCAACTGTTCTCCTTTAAACAATAAAGTTATTGGTTCAAAACCTCTATGAGGATGTGCACCTACATCAAAAGGATTATTAAAAGGACTAATAGCATAAGGCCCATAATGATGAAGTAATAAAAAAGGATCAACCATTTCTATACCTTCAACTGGCAAAGGTTGTCGTAACCTAATATTCCCCATATTTACTATAGGACTCTCACTTATTTTATGAACTATTTTTAAATCCATTTTATTATTTTTATCTTAATTTATCTAATAAATCACTTAACTGTACAGCTTCTTCTTCAGTTAAATTTTCAAAAAAATCAAATTCAATGGTATTACCAATATCAGATAGTAATGTTAAACCACTTTCAGAAATTTTTATAAACACTACTCTTCTATCTGTATTGCATCTATATCTTTCTATAAACTTTTTATCACATAATTTATCCATTAAACGTGTTGCATTGGGTGCACGTTCAATCATTCTATCTTTTATTAATTGTACTTTTACTGGCTTACCTGCTCCTCGTAAAATTCTAAGAATATTATATTGCTGTGGTGAAATACCATAAGGTTTAAAAAATTCATTCTCCTTACTCGTCAACCAATTTGCAGTATATTTAATATTAATAAAAGCTTTTACTTTATCATTTGGAAACGTTGATTTAATGTCTTTTGAAATATCTCCCATTTCTTTTATTTTTTCTCTTACAAAATTATAAAAACCTTAAATAATTACCAAGGAATATATTTACAATTCATAATATGTAAACTCAAATTATAATGAAGTTTTTAACTTATTAACCAATTCTTTTAGTTGGTCATTATACTCTTCATTAATTAAACCACCGTCTTTAAAATTTTCAGAAAAAGAGGGTAAAGAAAAATCTGCTACAATTCTTCCTCCCATATAAGGAAAACCAGCTTTTGCTATAGATAGAACTGAACTTCCTCCTCTAGCCCCAGGTGAAGTTGCCATTAAAAGCATTGGAATATTATTCCACAATTTTTGCTGAATTCTTGACATCCAATCGTATGTATTTTTAAAAACTGCTGAAAAATTACCATTATGCTCTGCTAAAGAAAGTATAATACCATCAGCACTATGAATTTCATCTAAGAACTTACTTGCATTTTTTGGAATACCATTATTTGTTTCTTCATCAATTCCGTAAACTGGAAGTGTAAAATCATTTAAATCTAAAACTGATACTTCAACATTATCTAACAAACCACTTGCATACTCTGCTAATTGTTTATTAATTGAATTAACACTATTACTACCTGCAAATACCACTACTTTTTTCATTTTTTATTTAATTTTTGAAATTATAGGTGTTTCACCCTTTACCATTTTTGCTACTGGACATTTACCAGCTATTTCCAATAATCTTTTTCTTTGTTTATCAGTTACTTCTTTTTCAAAAGAAATTTCTTCTTCTAATATTTTTTGTACACCTTCAGAAGTTAATTTTTCCTTTTGATAAACATTAACTGTTATTTTACCTAAATCCCACCCTTTGTGTTTTGCATACATCCTAAGTGTTATTGATACACATCCACCTATTGCTGTTAATAAATACTCAACTGGTGTAGGACCGTTATCATCACCTCCTTTATTAGTTGGTTCATCTATAACTACAAAGTGATTTCTCATTTTAGACTCAGCTAAATAATCACGATTACTCAATGTTACTTTAGAAACTGTTGTTGCCATATTATGCTTTCTTATCAAAGATATAAGAAACAACCAATAAAATTAATGCCACTAAAGCTGCAAATTGCCCACCATCTGAAATCATTACATGCGCAAAAAACGCCAAAATAAAAGCAAAAAAGAATCCTGCATACGCCCATTCTCTGAAAAACTTTCCTTTAAAAAACCAAATGGCAATTAAACCTAAAATTTTTGCAATTGCGTATGGATATATTATATAAGTTGGATATCCAAATCCTGTGAACATTCCTGCAACTTCTGCATGATTAAAAAAATACATTCCTGCTGAAAACAACATTAACAAAGTCAATAAACCTGTTGATACGTAAAAAATAATTTTATTCTTATTCATTGTGTTATATTTTAAATTCAATGCAAATATACATTTTATTCTCCATGGTATATAATTTTATGGAAAATATTATTTATACTAATATAAATTAATTTGATATTAAAAATTTATATATTTGCATAAGTACTTATATAAATACTTATTTAAAATATGATAGACGCATTAAAAGGTATAGGAGAAATTGGCATGGGCTCACGACTTAAAAGGGTTAGTGACTATATGATGCGAGAAACTCAACTAGTATATAACGAATTTAATATAGATTTCGACCCCTATTTATTTCCTGTTTTCAAAATCATTAAAAATAAAAATGGTGTTACGAATACTGAGATTAATGCTAGTTTAAAAACATCACAACCCGCAACTACTCAAACTCTTAACAAACTGATAAAAAAACAACTTATAATACTAAAAGAAGATAAACATGATAAGAGAAAGAAAATTATTTTCCTATCAAAAAAAGGAATTGAACTAATACAAAAGATAACTCCACTTTGGGAAAGTATTGAACATATTATTAAAGAATACACCGCTATACAATCAAATTCATTAATTGAGCATCTAAATATTTTAGAAGAAAAATTTAATCAAAAAGATTTTAGTCAAGCGATAATTGAACATGTAAAAATGAATACAACAACAAAAACAATTGAAATTGTAGATTTTAAAAATGAGTACTCAACTTCTTTCTACAACTTAAATATTGAATGGTTAAAATCCTTCTTTTATGTAGAAGCTTTTGATGAAGAAGTATTAAGTAATCCTGAAAAATATATTATTAATAAAAGAGGACATATTTTCTTTGCAAAATTAGGCGCTGAAATTGTTGGAACCGTTGCTCTAATGCCAAAAGATGGTACTTATGAGTTAACAAAAATGGCAGTGTCACCAAATTACAGAGGCCATAAAATTGGTCAACTATTAATGCAACATTGCATTGACTTTGCTACTAAAAATAACTTTAAGAGCTTAATATTATACTCTAATAGAAAACTTGAAAACGCTATTTATATTTATAGGAAATATAACTTCATTGAAATTCCTGTTGAAGAAGACTCTCCATATGAACGAAGTGATATTAAAATGAAATTAAACCTAAACTAACTTTTAAATTATGAAAATAGAATTAAATAAAGAGGCTAATAAATTACAAAACTATTTTTCCCCTAAAATAATTTCTGAAGTTAATGATGAATACGTTAAAATAGCAAAAATTAAAGGTCAAGAAATTCCTTGGCACAATCATGATAAAGAAGATGAGTTATTTTATATTATTGAAGGTTCTCTTTTAATGGAAATAGAAAATAAACCTAATTTTATAATGAATACTGGCGATTTATTTGTTGTACCAAAAGGTATAAACCATAGAGTTTCTTCATCTGAAGATTGTTTAATCATGCTTATTGAAACTAAATCTGCAAAACATACTGGCGATGTAGAATCTACAATTACAAAATCTATTGATGACCAAAAATATTAGTATTTATTATAGTAAGCATTAAAACTTCAATCGATACATCTAAATCTTTATTAGATAAAATTCAATCACTATGATTAAAACAATCTAGTGAATAGGTAATAAATTGTTAATACTAATTAGAAAAAATGAGTGAAATTCAAAATAAAATGTTTCAAGAAATTAGAAGCAAAGAAATATTTAACCAAGTACAACAATATTCGTATGAATATTTAAATTCTATTTTTAATAGGAACGTTTATCCTTCAGAAGAAGCACTAGATAATTTGTCTGTTTTTAATGAAGAACTTCCTGAAAATTCAACAAAAGCTACAAAAGTTATTGAGCAATTAAATACATATGGTAACCCAGCTACTACTGCAACATTAGGCGGTAGGTATTTTGGTTTTGTAGCTGGGAGTGCTGTTCCGGTAGGATTAGCTGCAAAAAATCTAGGCACATACTGGGATCAAGCACCAGCAATGAATGTTCTTTCTCCCATTGGTAGTAAATTAGAATCTGTTGTAGAAAAATGGCTTGTAAATTTATTTAATTTACCAAAAAAAACCTCAGCAGGATTTGTTAGTGGAACATCAACAGCAAACTTATGTGGTTTAGCTGCTGCTAGATATCGAATTTTGGAAAGAAACAATTGGAATATCAATGAAAAAGGGCTTAGAAATTCACCCAAAATAAGAATTGTTACAAGTAAACAAGCACATTCAACAGTTTTAAAAGCTGTAGGTATTTTAGGCTTAGGCAAAGAAAATATAGAATGGGTAGATGTAGATAAACAAGGGAGAATTATACCCGAAGAAATTCCTGAATTGGATGCAAACACTATTTTGGTATTACAGGCTGGTAATGTAAACAGTGGAGCTTTCGATAATTTTGAAATTATTTGTGAAAAAGCTAAAAAAGCCAATACTTGGGTACATATTGATGGAGCCTTCGGATTATGGGCCGAAGCAGTAAATGAATTAAAATATTTAACTAAAGGGCTTGAAAATGCTTCCTCTTGGGCTGTAGATGGTCATAAAACATTAAATACTCCGTATGATTGTGGAATTATACTATGTGCAGATCAAGAAGCTATGACTTCTGCACTTCATATGTCTGGTAGTTATATTGTAGAAAGCTCGGAAAGGGATGGGATGTTTTATACTCCTGAAATGTCTCGTAGAGCAAGAATAATAGAGTTATGGTCAATAATGAAATATCTAGGAAAAAAAGGAATCGATGAAATGATTTTAACAATGAACCAAAGAGCTAAACAGTTTGCCAATGAAATAGAAAAAATAACTGGCTTTTATGTTGAAAATGAAATTGTTTTTAATCAAGTAATTGTAAGATGTGATTCAGATAAAATTACAGAGAATGTTTTACTTAATATTCAACAGTTAAGAGAATGTTGGTTAGGAGGTTCAATATGGTTTGAAAAAAAAGTAATGAGAGTTAGTATTTGCTCTTGGGCAACAACAGAAAGTGATATTACAAAAGCTGTCAAATCATTTGAAAAAGCACTAGAAATATCAAAAAAATAAATACTTTTTTATTTAATTTGAATAGAACACCTTTTAAGTTATTAATTAACTATACCTCATAATTATTAAAAATTTGATTTTAAAAAACATAATAAACAATTGTAACTGGAAAGATATTCAACTTGAGTTAATAAAATATTATCCTGAATTGAAAAATTCACTTCCAGATTTTAAAAAAGTATTTATAGAATTAAATAATCTTCCTATTGTAGAAAATGAATTTATTCTTTTTATACAGAAAGTAGAAATTGAAGGCGAAGATTTTTATATTCGAATTTCTGGAATTGGTGAAATTAATGAGTTAGGTAATTCATATAATATTTCAGCTATAAACTGGAAAAAATGGCTTGCCATGAAAATTCACCCAATTAGTTTAAAAAACTTTACAAATGCTGAAATAATTGCACACTCATTGTATGAAATGACTTTTTCTGGTTTTAGTAGAAATGAAATTGAATCCAATCTAAAAAAGATTGAAAATTAATTACCAAACAAAATGATTATATTTGGTTTAATGGCAATTAAAAAAGTATAATCTCATTTTATTTTAAAGTAATTATAAAATAAATTAATGAAAATAAAAAAAGTTACGATTCAAGATATTGAAAGCTTAAAAGAAATAAGTAAATTGACTTTTATTGAAACTTATTCTTCTAAAAACAGCTATGAAAATATGGCTAAATATTTGGAAAATGAATTTTCTACTGAAAAAATTACAACTGATTTAATAAATCCTAATGTTGAGTTTTATTTTGCTACGCTTAACAAAAAAATAGTAGGATATTTAAAAATTAATTTCGGGGAAGCTCAAACAGAAATAAAAGAAGAAAATACTCTTGAAATTGAACGTATCTATGTGTTAAAAGAATTTCATAGAAAAAGAATTGGGCAAGCCCTTTATGAGAAAACCATTGAGTTGGCTATAAAAAAAAACATGGAATACATTTGGTTAGGAGTTTGGGAACAAAACCATAAGGCCATCCGCTTTTATGAAAAAAATAATTTTATTGCTTTTGATAAGCATGTTTTTATGCTTGGTAATGACAAACAAACTGACATTATAATGAAATTAGATATAAAAAAAGCATAATTAGCTATTTAAAAAAACTACTGAAGATTAAAAATGAAATTCACACTACTACTCTACTTTTCATTATACGCCTCTGTATCATTCGCGTGCCTATCTACAACTCAATTTAAAATATTTCCTATCGGTATAAGTAATTCAAAAATAATAACTTTTGATGTTTATATTTATAGAGGAGGATACATAGACAAGAAGAATACTGATGATTTTGTATTTCCTAAAACCTCGTGGTCTTTAAAGTCTTTTATCGGAATTTATGATTTAAATGGAAAATTAATATCTAAAGAAGCTCTAGATGTATCAGAAATAAGAAAAGACGAATACCTTAAAGGACTTAAAATTTCTTACAAAAAGGGAATTCAAACTATAAAAAGCAAATTTAAAAATTTAACTTTTTTTGAACCTGAATATATTTCTTTTTGTAATTTTCAAAAAAAATGTGAAATTTTAGAAATTATTCATACTAAGAAAACTCAAAAGAATTTTTTAATCTATCAAAATAAAAAACAACTAATAAACTTAAATAGATTCAAAGAATTTAAAAGAAGTATGCAATATTCTGATGACTTAACTTCTTATTATATAAGTTCAACTAGAACATATAAAACTGATAAATTTGAAATTGTAATTGGGCATTTACAAAATGGACAGGGATTATCTACACACCAAACTTCAATTAATAAAAACAATAGCGAAAATAACAAGCTAGAAAACAAACCAGATTTTGAGTTCAATAAATTAGAAAATGCTGTTTATAAAGAACCTTTATTACATCATGCATATGGGTTTGATTTTCTTATTGTTTCCAAAAAACAAAAAAGGTAGTTTTGTTTCAGAACTACCTTTTTTCTAACTAATTTATTATTTATTCCAGTAAACAGAAGTCTGTCCGTATTGAAAATGAATAGGTTGATGTGATGGATCTTGTTGAAACATATATAACTCATGTGGAGGCTTTTCAAATAACATAATAATATCTGATCCTCCAAACCTAAACTTTCCAAACTCTTGGCCTTTAACTACTTTTTGACCTTGAAGCTCAGTATACATATCAACACCTGATACTTGGCACATTCCTATTGGTAAAATAGCTACTTTTCCTACTTCTGGACCTGCATCCATAATTACCAATCCTCTTGCTTGTGTAAACTCATATCCATTTTCTCCACCATCTGGAGCATCAAACTGTCCATTTGAAGCAGTTTCTACATTTAAATATACTTTACCTTCTACTGGTAAAATTTCTAAAATCTCACCACTTACTGGTGTATGAAAGCGATGATAATCAAACGGACTTAAGAAATAATGTATAAATGTACCTCCATAAAAATTCTCACCATATTTACTAAACTGCAATAGCTCATCTACAGTTCCAATAGTATGAGTTCCTTTCAATGTAATTTCATCAACATTTCCTTCTTTATCAATTGGATAAAAAGCTTTAAAAGTACAATCTGCTGGAGACACAATAGTTGTATTATCTTCAGGGCTTGCTATAGGACGTAATGGAGATATTCCTGTTTTTGGATCTGCTTGATTAAACTCTCTATAAAAAAATTGATTGAAAGTTTTCCAACTTTTTTCGTTATCTGAATATAAAGGAAAATTATAAACGCTTTCTCCTAAACTATTTTTATCATCTTTAAACGATTTTAAAGTTTCATCATTTAATGATGCTTCAGTATCTAAGAAAGTACCCCAAGCATTTGCAAAACTCACCAACCAATTGGCAAATTCAGGATAGCTTTGCATTGTTTTTCCTTCTGAGTCTTCTTGATCTATTAACCAATATGATTGGCAAAGTAAATCATACACTTTTTGATTGTATCCATTTTTTGTTCCATCACTTGTCCAAGCATTTGGATATTCAGGATCTCTACTTTCATTAGGAATCATTTTCACATAAAGATCTAAATAATCATAATAAGCATCAACAGTTACTGGCCAACCTTTACCTTTAAACTCTTTATCAATTGCTTTGTAAAGATCATTGTTTAAAGGAGGTATATTTTTATCAGGACTACCATATTTAGATAATTCAACTGCCTTTTTTAATGATTCTCCCAAACTTTTTGACATTGCTGAATCGCCATCTAAAATACTTTTCAGTTGCTCAACAACTGCTTCATGAGTTTTAATAGTTTTCACTGCCTCCATAATTAATAAAGTTTTAAATAATTCCTACTCTTTTAAAATAGGTTTTTCGGATACCACCTATAAAAACAATCATAGCCAATCAATCAAAATCTAGTATTATTTACTTTAAATATTAAATGATTAAACAACATCTGACACAATAAGCTCGACTAATAATTATAGAGTCAGACAATTCAAATTTGTAGAATTAATAAGTTTATTTTAAAAAAAATGTCATGAATATATAGTTTTCACTCATAAAAGCAACAATTATAGTAATAGGAGAAATAAAATAATCAGTAATACAACTATACCTAAAACTTAGGCAGTTATTAATACTCTTTTAAAACAGGTAATTGAATATTAATAACTGTGAGATAAGTTCTAATATTTATTCTCTGTTTGTTTTCTTAAAAACTGTAGATTTCTTTTTAAAAGTCATGAATATAAATAGAATACCATTACATTTATTAAGTAATTAAATAAAGCAACAATGTTTTCTGAAATATCTAAATTTTTCAAAACTGAATACCCCTTAAATGAACATGGGTTAGAAGAACTTTTTTCTCTATTTAAAATAGACCATTATAAAAAAGGAAACTTGATACTAAAAGAAAATGAGAAAGAAAAACAACTACGCTTTCTTAACAAAGGTTTAGTTAGAGAGTTTTATTCAAACCATGAGAAAGAAATCAACATAAATTTTTATACAAAACCCCTATTCATTACTGATTTATTAACTTTTAATCAAAACTCTACTACTCTTAAAAATCAAGAATGTCTCTCTTCTGTAGAAATTTTAAGTATTGAAAGAAAATCATTTTTTAATCTTTTAAAAAAATATGAATGTGGAAAATCATTTGTTGAAGCGTCATTTCAAAAACTATTAAAGCAAAAAGAATTACTTGAATTTAACCGTATTACCAAAACACCAGAAGAATTATATAATGAACTAATTATATATAAATCCGATTGGCTTCAATCTATACCTCAATACCATATTGCTTCATACCTAAACATAACTCCTGAAACATTGAGTCGTATTAGAAAAAGAATTTCTTGATTTGAATCAATGGTCATTATTTATTTAGAATAGACATTTGTATAAATATTATACGTATGTTAAAAATTCATCATATTAGAAACGCTACAATGGTTTTAGAAACCGAAAAAGACGTTATTTTAATAGACCCAATGCTAGGTGACCAGGGAATCATGCCTAGTTTTACACTTTTTAGGTATAAGGCTAGAAAAAATCCTACCATTTCTTTACCAAACAATACCAATTCAATATTAAATAAAGTAACTCATTGTTTGATTACACACCAACATCCTGATCATATTGACAATAAAGGAATACAGTTTTTAATTCAGAAAAACATTCCTGTTACTTGTAGTGTAAAAGATAAAAAAGCTTTTCTAAAAAAAGGGTTAAACGTAGTTAAAACATTAAAATACTGGGAGCAACAAAGTTTTTTAGGAGGTACAATTGAGGGAATTCCTGCTAAACATGGATATGGTTTTGTATCTAAATTAATGGGTAAAGTAATTGGGTTCTATATAAAATTACCTAATCAAAAATCAATTTACTTAAGTTCTGATACAATTTATACAGCTTCAGTTGATAAAGTTTTAATAAACTATAAACCAGCAATAAGCGTTTTAGCTTGTGGTACAGCTCAATTTGACTTGTTTAATAAACTTATTATGAATGTAGATGACATTTTAAAATTTGTAAAAAATACAAATGGTAAAGTTATTGCAAATCACATGGAGTCAATAAATCACTGTCCATTAACTAGAAAAAAATTAAAAAATATTTTAATAAAAAATAAATTAATAAATAAAGTCTGGATTCCTGAAGATGGAGAGTTTTTAGAAATAACCTAATACCTAAATCTAATAGCTTTACTACAAAAAACTCCACCAAAAGGTGGAGTTTCACTTCAAAATAACATAAAATTTATTACTTATAATAAATAATACATTCTCTTTAATTCTATTTAACTTTATAACTACACCTACGCTACAGCTATTTTCTTGCCACTTCCTATTTCCTTTTTAACTTCTTTAGTTTCAAATTGATTCGAAGTGTTTTTTGCTCCACCAGCTTTAAGCGCTTTATCTCCTGCAAAAAATGTTTTATGATCATCTCCTAAATTAGAACCTGCCATTCGTTGGTGTTTTACACAAGCAACTCCTTTTCTTATTTCTTGCCTTTGTACCCCTTTTACGTAAGCTAACATACCATCTTCTCCAAAATATCCTTTTGTTAAATCATTCATATGTAAAGCTGTTGTATGATACGTAGGTAACGTAATTAAATGATGGAATATCCCAGCTTCTCTTGCCCCGTCAATTTGAAAAGTTTTTATTTTTTCATCAGCACGATGACATAATTCTGAACCATCATATTGCTCATCCATTAAATTATTCCTGTCATATGGCGTCATATTCTCACCTTCAGCAAGCATCTCTTCATATACTTGATTTCTAAAATTAAGTGTCCAATTAAATGAAGGAGAATTATTATACACCAATTTAGCATTTGGTACAACTTCTCTAACCCTATTTACCATATGAGCTATTTGTCCAACATGAGGTGTAGGCGTTTCAATCCATAATAAATCAGCTCCATTTTGTAAACTTGTTATACAATCCAATACTACTCTATCTATATTTGAACCTTCTTTAAACTTATACAAACCGTTTGCTAATCTAACTGGACGTACCAACTTCCCTCCTCTTTTTATCAAAACTTCATTCTCTCTAATTTCATCAATTGTAACTTCTTTACATTCAATAAAATTTAAATATTTAGAAGCTAAATCACCTGGTTCATTACTTACAGGTAATTTTTGAGTTAACCCCGCTCCTTCAGAATCTGTTCTAGCAACTATAATTCCATCATTAACTCCTAATTCTAAAAATGCATATCGAATAGCATTCAATTTTGCTATAAAATCTTCATGAGGAACTGTTACTTTACCGTCTTGGTGCCCACATTGTTTTGCATCAGAAACTTGGTTTTCAATTTGAATAGCACAAGCACCAGCTTGAATCATTTTTTTTGCCAATAAGTATGTTGCTTCTTCATTTCCAAAACCAGCATCAATGTCTGCTATAATAGGAACAACATGTGTTTCATAATTGTCTATTTCATATTGCACATTTTCGCCCAATTCTAACCTTCGAAATAAATCGTTTAATTCAATGGCATCAGCTTGGCGTAAAAAATCATAAATTTCTTCAATTAAAGCTGGTACCGCTGTTTTTTCATGCATCGACTGATCAGGAAGTGGGCCAAACTCTGATCTTAAAGCTGCAACCATCCAACCTGAAAGGTATAAATACCTTTTATTGGTAGTTTTATAATGTTTTTTTACAGAAATCATTTTTTGTTGAGCAACAAACCCATGCCAACAACCAAGTGATTGTGTATATTCAGATGAATTTGCATCATATGCTGCCATATCTTCCCTCATTATACTTGCTGTATATTTAGCAATATCTAATCCTGTTTTAAAACGATTTTGAGAAACCATCCTTGCTGCATTCTGTGGATTAATAGCATTCCATGAACTCCCATATTTTTCCTTAAGACTTCTTACAGTTTCTAATGCAGAACTATAACTTTCGTGTGCTATTTTTTTCATAATTTTGTAATTGATAAAGGTTATTAATTGTATTGATAACTTGCCCTGTTCATGTTGCCGCATTGCAGGGCTATTTTTATAAATATTTATACGCTGGTAAGGTTAAAAACTCTTCAAATTCATTAGATAATACTAATGAATCAAATAATTCAATAGCTCTTTTATAATTTCCTTCAGAAAAAACCACATCTCCAACTAAATTTTTTATTTTCTTTATTTCTGATTTTTTATACTCATTATACATTGGCTCAGTAAATGTTCTTCCATCCTCTAACATTACTTCACTTTTTAACCATTGCCAAATTTGAGTTCTTGAAATTTCAGCAGTAGCTGCATCTTCCATTAAGTTATATAGTGCTGCTGCTCCATTACCAGATAACCAACTTTCTATATATAAAATACCTACATTTATATTTTTTCTTATACCATCTTCTGAAATTGTTCCTTCAGGTAACTCTACCAATGCTTTCTCAGTAATATTTAATTCACTTAATTGTTTATCTATTTGGTTCTTATTAGGCATATACTCATTGAACATATCCATTGCTGTAGAAACTAAGCCAGGGTGTGCCACCCAAGTTCCATCGTGCCCATTAATAACTTCTTGTTCTTTGTCTTTTTTAACTTTCAAAAAAGCAACTTTGTTAGCCTCTTCATTATTTTTTACAGGAATTTGAGCTGCCATCCCTCCCATTGCATGAACTCCACGCTTATGGCAAGTTTGAATTACTTTTAAAGAATATGCATTCATAAAAGGAGTACTCATAGTTACTTGATCTCTATTCGGAACCATAAATCCTTTATGGTTTCTAAACTTCTTTATATATGAAAAAATATAATCCCAGCGACCACAATTTAATCCTGCCATATGATCTCTCAATTCATATATAATTTCATCTAACTGAAAACTTGCAGTTATAGTTTCAATTAAAACAGTTGCTTTTATTGTTTTTTGTGGTACTTCCATATAATCTTGAGCAAATACAAAAACATCATTCCACCAACGAGCTTCAAAATAAT
This sequence comes from Tenacibaculum halocynthiae, assembly GCF_964512825.1. Classification (NCBI taxonomy): domain Bacteria; kingdom Pseudomonadati; phylum Bacteroidota; class Flavobacteriia; order Flavobacteriales; family Flavobacteriaceae; genus Tenacibaculum; species Tenacibaculum halocynthiae. Next base: position 113,242 of record NZ_CAZELG010000021.1, read on the forward strand.
GTTCAAGCTTTGGTAAGTAAAAATAGGTTGCAGAATTAATAGCTAATAAACTTTTAATATTATGAAAGAAGAAAAGTCCAAAATCAACTAATGCACCTGACATTTTTTCTCCTTCTACTTCTATATGTTTGTCTTCTAAATGCAAACCTCTTGGACGAACAAGTAACGTAGCTACTTCTTTATTTAAACTATAAGTTTTATCTTTTTTCTCATTATAAAAAGAAATTGTTTTGTTTACTGCATCACGAAGATTTACTTGTCCGTTTAACAAATTAGTAATTGTTGGAGAATTACTATCTTCAAAGTCTGCCATAAATGTTTTTGCTCCAGAATTTAGTGCATTGATCACCATTTTTCTATCAACTGGCCCAGTAATTTCTACTCGTCTATCTAACAAGTCCTCTGGTAATTCAGCACAAGTCCAATTAGTTTCTCTTATGTTTTTAGTTTCTTTTGGAAATTCAGGAAAATTTCCAGCATCAAAATATGCTTGATAAATTTTTCTATCCTCTAAAAGTGAAATCCTATTGGCATTGAATTTCTTATGTAACTCAATTAAAAAATGCAAGGCCTCGTCTGTTAAAATATCTTGATAGATATCTGTTTTAAAACCTTTTAAATTAATTTCTTTAACTAATGCTGCTGCTTTCATAATTATCATTTTTAAGAATTACACCGCAATGATAAAAAATATTTCTGAACTCCACAAGCGAACGTTCGCTATTTTTATTAAATTTTTAAAAATAATTTATTCGCTTATTATTTATATATTTGTTTTTATGCATATTGAAGACGAATACATTAGATTAATTTTTGGTTTAAAATTAAAGCAAATACGAACTGAGAAAAAGCTATCTTTATTTGGATTAGCAAAACTTACAGGGCTCTCAAAATCGTATTTAAATGAAATTGAAAAAGGAAAAAAATACCCCAAAACAGATAAAATTGTTTTGCTTTCAGAAAATTTAGATGTGCCTTATGATCATTTAGTTTCTTTAAAATTAGATAAAAATTTAGCTCCTATTGGTGAAATACTACAATCACAAATACTAAAAGAAATCCCTTTTGAGTTATTTGGTATTCAAGAAAAAAATTTAATTGATATTGTTGCTAATGCTCCAGCAAAAGTAAATGCGTTCATTAGTACTATTATTAAAATATCTCAAAACTACAACTTAACTAGAGAGAGTTTCTTCTTAGCATCACTTCGTTCTTACCAAGAAGCTCATAATAATTATTTTGAAGAAATTGAAGATCATGTTGAAGCTTTTGCTAAAGCTTATCATATAGATTTATCATCTAAAATTGAATCTTCTGACCTAGAAGAAATTTTAATTGAAGAATTCAACTACACGATTGACAATGAAGAACTTTCTAAATACTCAAACTTAAACGAGCTTCGTAACTTATATATTCCAGCAAAAAAAACACTTTTAATAAGTAAAGAAATATCAGAAGCTCAAAAAGCTTTTATTTACGCGAAAGAAATTGCTTACAATTTTTTAAAAATTGAAAATAGATTATTTACTTTCCCATGGATAAAATTTGAAAGCTTTGATCAAGTTTTAAATAATTTTATAGCTTCATACTTTGCTGGCGCTTTGATCATTTCAAAACAAAACTTAGTTCATGAATTAAAAACCTTTTTTGAATCTAAAACTTGGAGTAATGAAAATTTTAATATAATGATGAGAAAGTATAATTGTTCAGCTGAATCTTTTTATCAGCGTTTAACAAATATCCTTCCTAAATATTTCAATATTAAAAATTTATTTTTTCTACGTTTCACCCATAAAGTAGACTCCCCTAAATACAAACTAACTAAAGAGTTACACATTACACAACAGCAAACACCACATGCTAATAGAAATAATGAACACTATTGTAGACGCTGGATTTCAATTAATTCTATTCAAAATTTAGAAAACTCGAATGCATCAACATCTTTTGGTATTCAAACATCTTCTTATGAGAATTCAACTAATGAATATTTAGTACTATCATCAGCCACATCAGACCCTTTTAAAAAGGATGTAAGTAGAAGTATTTCTATTGGTTTACTTATATCACCACATTTAAAGAAAAGATTAAAATTTGCAAATGACACTTCTATACCTACAAGAAAAGTTGGTATTACTTGTGAAACATGCTCTATAAAAGACTGCAAAGAAAGAATGATAGAACCGTGGCGTTTACAAAGAGAACTTGATTTTGAAGATTTTGACAAAACAGTTTCTACCATTTTAAACACTTACTCTTAATATAAAATCAACATCATATTCAGTCTTTTTCAATTGAACATTATCTACTAATTTAGTACTTTAGCAATCGCTTACAAACAACGATAACAACATATGGACCTTACCTTTAATAAAAACGAAGATCATAATAAACTTTTAGCATCAGAATTACGTCAAAAACTTACCAAAGTAAAACTAGGTGGTGGCCAAAAACGTATTGATAAGTTACACGAAAAAGGAAAAATGACTGCTCGTGAGCGTATCGATTATTTATTAGATGACAATCAAAAATCTATAGAAATTGGTGCTTTTGCTGGTGAAGAAATGTACCAAGAACATGGTGGATGTCCTTCCGGAGGGGTTGTTGTAAAAATGGGATATATACAAGGTAAACAATGTATCGTTGTAGCAAATGATGCAACTGTAAAAGCTGGAGCTTGGTTCCCAATTACTGGAAAGAAAAATTTAAGAGCTCAAGAAATAGCAATAGAAAACAGATTACCTATAATTTATTTGGTTGATTCTGCTGGAGTATATTTACCTATGCAGGATGAAATATTTCCTGACAAAGAACATTTTGGAAGGATTTTCAGAAATAACGCAGTTATGAGTAGTATGGGAATTACTCAAATTGCTGCCGTAATGGGGAGTTGTGTTGCAGGTGGTGCTTATCTGCCAATTATGAGTGATGAAGCTTTAATTGTTGATAAAACTGGGAGTATATTTTTAGCAGGAAGCTATTTAGTAAAAGCTGCCATTGGTGAAACTATCGACAACGAAACCTTGGGTGGAGCTACAACACATTGCGAAGTTTCTGGTGTTACTGATTATAAAGCTAAAGATGACAAAGACGCTTTAAATAAGATAAAAAATATTGTAGATAAAATTGGTGATTATGATAAAGCTGGTTTTAGTAGAAAAGAAGCTTTTCCTCCTAAAGAAAATGAAGATGATATTTTTGGAATTTTACCAAAAGCACGTCATGAACAATATGATATGCTTGAAATTATTAAACGTTTAGTTGATAATTCTGAATTTGATCAATATAAAGAAGGTTATGGAAAAACCATCATTACTGGTTATGCCCGAATTGATGGATGGGCTGTTGGTATAGTTGCTAATCAACGTAAATTAGTTAAAAATGCTAAAAGAGAAATGCAATTTGGAGGTGTAATTTACAATGACTCTGCTGATAAAGCAACTCGTTTTATAGCTAACTGTAACCAAAAGAAAATTCCTTTAGTATTTTTACAAGATGTTACTGGTTTTATGGTTGGAAGCAAATCAGAACATGGAGGTATTATTAAAGATGGTGCAAAAATGGTAAATGCCGTAAGTAATTCAGTAGTTCCTAAATTCACTATTGTTATTGGTAACTCCTATGGTGCTGGTAATTATGCTATGTGTGGTAAAGCGTATGACCCTCGACTAATTGCTGCATGGCCAAGTGCTGAATTAGCTGTTATGAGTGGAGCTTCAGCTGCTAAAGTTTTATTACAAATAGAAACTGCTTCTTTAAAGAAAAAAGGAGAAGAAATTACTCCTGAAAAAGAAAAAGAGTTATTTAATAAAATTAAGTCTCGTTACGATAAGCAAATTTCACCTTATTATGCTGCTGCAAGAATTTGGACAGACGCAGTAATCAACCCTTTAGACACTAGAACTTGGATTTCAATGGGGATAGAAGCTGCTGACCATGCTCCTATCGAAAAGCCATTTAACTTAGGTGTAATTCAAGTTTAATACTATGCTTAATTTTGATTAAAAAAATATTAATTTTTGCTGTATTATTTTTTAGTACGCTAGTTCAGAGTCAACATACTGATTCAATTAAAACAGCCACCTATTTTATATCTAAAGGAAATAAAAATCTAAAAAAACAAAACTTTGAGCAATCAATAAAAAATTATCTTGAAGCTTTAAAAATTTTAGAAAACGAAAAAGATTCTATACAGCTAATTAAGGTTTACACAAATATAGGCGTGCTAAATGCACGCCTTAAAAATTTTGATAAAGCAATAATTTATTTACAAAAATCTTTATCACATATAAAAAAAGAAGATAATCTTAAACTTCAAGTATTATTTAATATCGCTGGTCTTTATACTGAAAATAGAGATATTACTTCTTCTTTAAAAATTAATCAAGAAGCAGAAACTTTAGCTAAAAAACTAAATAGCGAAGCTGTTTTAAGTAATACTTACAACAACTTTAGTCTTTTATACAATCGTTTAAAAGAATATCCAAAATCAATAGAATACGGAGAAAAAAGCCTTCTTTTAAAAGAAAAACTAAAACTTTCTCCAGAAATAACCATCAATAATATTGGATATAGTTACCTACTTAATAAACAATATAAAAATGCAATTTTATATTTTAATAAAATTAAAAGCACAAAAAACAAAAGTCTACAACGGTTAGTTTTAAACAATTTAAAAGATGCTCATAAAAATTTAAGAGAAGACAATACTGCTCTTAATTATGCCAACCATCTTTTAAAACTAAAAGACTCACTATACAAGGCAGAACAAAAAGTTAAAGTAGCCTCATTGGTTGAAAAATTCGAATCAGAAAAAAAACAACAACAAATAGATGTTTTACATATTAAAAATCAATTGCAGCAAATAAAAATTAACAATCAAAAAAACATCTTTATTGTTTTATTTATTATTGTTTTATTAGTTTCTATTTTAATTTATTTATGGTTTAAAAACCAAAAAACTAAACAATCACTAAGGCAAGCTTCTTTAAAACATAAATTACTACAGACTCAATTAAATCCTCATTTTTTATTTCATTCATTAAATAGCATTCAATCATTTATTTATCAAAATAAAAAAGAAGAATCACTAAATTACTTATCTAGTTATAGTAAACTAATGCGTTCTATATTTGATAATGCTTCTACTGATTTTATTTCCATAAAAGAAGAGGCTAATACTATGAATAGTTATTTAGAACTTCAAAAAGTTAACTTTAACGAAGACACTGTTTTTTTAATTAATGTGGATTCTAATATTGAACATTTTTTAATTCCTCCTATGTTCATTCAGCCTTATGTTGAAAATGCAATTCAACATGGTATTAAAAACATTAAAAATGGAAAAGTAGAAATTACATATAGTAATTACAACAATTTAATTAAAGTTATTATTTTTGATAATGGAAAAGGAATCAATACCAGTAATAATAATAATAATCAACTGCTAGAACACTCTACAAGTTCAAGCGTACTAAAAAGTAGAATTAAAAACCTGGAAAAAACCCACTCTTACTCCATTAAAACAAGCATTAAATCGAATGATAATGGTACTATTATAACTTTACTTTTCCCAAAAAAAACTTCTATTTATGATTAGTTGTGCGTTAATTGAAGATGATAAAAATACAATTACAATGCTTAAGAGCATTATAGAAGAAAACTTTGATGCTATCAATGTAATTGGTTCTGCTTCGTCAATTAATGCTGCCTATGAGTTAATTACAAATACAAACCCTACATTTATTTTTTTAGATGTTAATTTAGAAGATGGTGATGGATTTGAAATTCTAAATAAATTTAATTCTCCTAAATTTACTGTTATATTTATTACTTCTTACAGTAAATACGCAGTAGAAGCTTTCAAATTTAGTGCTATTGACTTTGTTCTTAAACCCTTCTCCCCATCAGACATTATTAAAGCCGTAAATAAAGTTATTCAAGAAGAACATAAGAATTATCTTGAAAAAATCACTACACTATACCATAACCACACATCTGGTCAAAAGAAAATAATTCTTTCAAATTCTGACAGTATTCATGTAGTTTCTTTAGAAGATATTTTATACGCAAAATCTGATAATAGCTATACTACTTTTTTCACTATAGATAAAAGAGAAATTTTAGTTTCCAAATCATTAAAGTCATTTGATGACCAACTTTCATCATATTTTTTCTTTAGAATTCATCAAAAGTACCTCATTAACTTACAACATATTAAAAAATTTAATAAGCGTAATGATGAAATTGTATTAATTAATGACACCTCCTTACCTGTATCTCAAGGAAAAAAAGCGGACTTATTGCACCTTTTAAAATCTTCAAGTTAACTATACCATATATTACAATTCAAAACAAACAACCTTAAATTCAAATAAAAAAAAAACAAATTCAAGTTTCCTTATTTCGTATAATGAAACGAATATTTTTTTACACTACCTTTAATCTAAAAATCATTTAATTTTTAGTAAACTTTATAATGAAACAGATTAGAAAATCAATTGTATTAATTATACTTTTATTCACTTTTACACCTAATATTCAAGCCCAATTTTGGAAAAAATTAAAAAAGAAAGCTGAAAACACAATTGTTAAGAAAGCCGAAAAAGAAATTGATAAAAAAATAAATAAAAAGAAAGAAAATAACGATAAAAAAATTGTAGAAGGAAATAATAAAAAAACACCTAAAAACGATTCTATAAAAATTTGGCGTAATTTTAAATTTATACCAGGTGAAAAAGTTATATTTTTTGATAATTTAAAATATGAAGAAGTTGGAGAATTTCCTTCTAAATGGGATCTTTTTGAAGGAGGCTCAGAAATTGCTTTATTCAACAATCAAAAAGTAATAATTCCTACGACTAAATACACCAATGCAATTTCTCCTTTATTTAAAAAAGACAATTATTTAGGTAATGAATTCACTATAGAATTTGATATTTATATAGATGATATTAATAATATTAATGACTGGCTTGATTTTAAAATATTTTTCACTGGCACAATTAAAAAATACAAAAGCTTAGGTTATGGTGGTGACATTACAATAACTCATAGAAAAAATAAGGTTGAGGGTAACATATATACTAAAGATCAAAGATTTTATCTTGAAAACATAAATTTTGGTTCAAAGAAAAGTTGGCACCATATTTCTATATCTTATTATAAAAAGAAACTAAAAATATACCATAATGAAAAAAGAATTGGTAACATTCCTAATTTCCCTACTGATATAAAAGGTTTTACCATAGTTTTAGAGACTCCTAAGTCATTTGACAATAGGAAACTAGTTACTGGTATTAAAAATATACGTATTGCTCATGGAGGTGGGCAAATGTATAAACGTATAATGAGTGAAGGTAAATATGTTACAAATGGAATTCTTTTTAATTCAGGAAAAGCAAAAATAAAACTGCAATCTATGGGAATTATAAATAAAATAACTACAGTTTTAAAAGAAAATCCAGATTGGAAAATGAAAATAATAGGATACACAGATAGCGATGGGAGCGCCAATGACAACCTTAAACTTTCAAAAAAACGTGCTGATGCTGTTAAACAAGCAATAATACTTCAAGGAATTTCTGAAACACGATTAACGACTATTGGAAAAGGAGAAAACGAACCATTGAATACCAATAGTACTCCTGAAGAAAAAGCAAATAACCGCAGAGTTGCTTTTATTAAAATTTAGCTCACTTAAATTATCGAAATACTATTTAAAGCATAGAAGTATTGATTACAAATATGTTAAAATTAAAGAAAATCACTTTCAATGTATTTTTAGAAAGTGATTTTCTTTTTAAACCTTTATGATTTTTCTAAATTTGTTGTGTTCTATAAAACATTAACAAAGAAAACTTATGAAAAAAAAGATACTATTTTCTGCATTACTTATTTTACTTAGTATCATTATTTATCAAATCTATGTTTTCACCACTGTTGATGAAGACAATATTAATCCTATTTATTTAATTCCTGATGATGCTGTTTTTCTTATAGACACTGAGCGCCCTATAGACACTTGGGATGAGATTAGTAATAGTAATATTTGGAAACACCTACAAAAAAATTCTTATTTTAATACTGTTACTGAAAGCCTTAATAACCTTGACAAAACGTTTAAGGAACAGCAAAAAATAATACAATTTTTAGGCGAAAGAGACATCCTTATTTCAATACACGTTTATAAACCAAAAACATACGGATTATTTTATGTTGTTGATTTACAAAAAATTTCTAAACTAAGTTTTTTAAAAAGCTCTATTGCTAAACTTGCTGGTGAAGGATATAAAGTAACAAAGAGGCAATACCACAATCATGAAATAACAGAATTATACGATAAAAAAAAGAGAGAAACTTTATATATTTCTTTTATTAAAAATCAATTAATAGCCTCTTATACGCACGTATTAGTTGAAAATTCAATTGATCAATATTTAGAACCAGTTATTGGTAGAGATGTTGACTTTGTTGAAATTAACAAAGAAACTCCTGAAGATGGTTTATTTAAACTATTTATTCATTACAAATATCTTAATAAATACTTGTCTTGCTTTTCTAACAAAGTAAATTCTGATATTTTAAAAACTATTGGAAATACATGGCTATATTCTGGTTTTGATGTTGGATTAAAAGAAAGCACAATAATTCAAGCAGAAGGATTCACCAACTTTGACCTAAGTTCGGAAAGTTACTTGCGAGCTTTACAAAAGTCAGGAAAAGGAAAACGGTCTATAGCTAAAATAGCTCCTAAAAATACAGCACTCTATTTAAGTTTTGCTTTTGACAGCTTTGATGAATTCCATGAAAATTTCGAAGCCATAAAAGAAGAAAATCAAAATAATTTTAAAGCGTATACAGAACAGGTTACTGATATTGAAAACAGATTAGATATCAACTTAAAAGAACATATTTTTAGCTGGATTGGAAACGAAATAGCTTTATTACATATTAATGATGCCATTTCTAAAAAACAAAAAGATGTAGCTGTTGTATTAAAAACAAATAGCATTAATAAAGCTAAAGAAAATTTAGACTTTATTTTAACAAAAATAAAAGAAAAAACACCTTTAAAATTCAAGCAAATAAATTACAAAAACCAAACTATAAACTTTTTAGACTTAAAAGGTTTCTTTAAAATGTTAGCGGGTGATTTATTTTCTAAAATGGAGAAACCATATTTTACAATTATAGATGACTATGTTATTTTTAGTAACAGTCCTAATACTCTAAAAGAGATAATTAATACACAATTAATTGGCTACACTTTAGCTTCTAGCAAAAAGTTTTTAGATTTCAATGATCAATTTGATGAGAAATCAAGTTTGTTTGCATACATAAATACTCCATACATTTATGATGATTTACTAAGTTTTACTGATAGAAAAACTCAAAGACAAATACATAAAAACAAAGATTATTTAATTTCTTTTTCTCAAATTGGACTTCAGTTAATTTCCAGAGGTAGTCATTTTGAAAATTATTTAGCAATTGCATACGAAAACCCTGTTGAAATTGGTAAGCAATTAAGAAACAATAAAAATTTAAAAAGAGATTTATTAAAAAAGCTTGTTAATGAAAATGATACAGCATCAGTAGCAATGACAAAAGAAACTTTTTTTAAAATACCCGAAATATTTCCAAATGATTTAAGTGCTTCAGAATTTATAAAGAAACACGATACTGGCACTATAAAATTTGAAGTTGAATTAAAAAACGGTTTAAAACATGGTGATTATAGTGAATACTATAAAAACGGGAATTTAAGAATAACAGGAAAGTACAAAAAAGGAGTTCAAATAGGTACTTGGAAAGCCTACAGTGAAAAAGATGAAGAACTCTTATTCAAAAAACGATTTTAAATTGTAAATATATTCTGCAATAATTACATTTGCAGGCATTAAAACTTAATTATTTAGAAATGGGAAGAGCATTTGAATTTAGGAAAGCTAGAAAAATGAAGCGTTGGTCAGCTATGGCGAAAACCTTTACTCGTATTGGTAAAGACATTGTAATGGCAGTAAAAGAAGGTGGCCCAAACCCTGAAACTAACTCACGTTTACGTGCTGTTATTCAAAATGCTAAGGCTGCAAATATGCCAAAAGATAATGTTGAACGTGCCATTAAAAAAGCCTCAGATAAAGATACTGCTAACTATAAAGAAACACTTTTTGAAGGATATGCCCCTCATGGAGTAGCCGTTGTAGTAGAAACTGCTACTGATAATAATAACAGAACTGTTGCTAATGTTCGTGCTGCTTTTAACAAATGTAACGGTAATATGGGGACATCTGGTTCAGTTATCTTTATGTTTGACCATACTTGTAACTTTAGAATTAATGAAGAAAGCTTACAAATAGACCTGGAAGAATTTGAATTAGAAATGATTGAGTTTGATGTAGAAGAAGTTTTTAAAGACGAAGATGGTATTATGATTTATGCTCCTTTTGAGCAATTTGGTGGAATACAAAAATATTTAGAAGAAAACAATTTAGAGATTTTATCTTCTGGTTTTGAACGAATTCCAACCACAACTACCAAACTTACAACCGAACAACAAGAAGAAGTTGAAAAGCTTTTAGAGAGATTAGAAGAAGAGGACGATGTTCAGAATGTTTACCATTCTATGGAAATGTAATCTCAACAAACATAGCATTCACAGCATTAACCCTCTATTTTACTAGAGGGTTTTATTTTATCTGTTTTTCTATTAGTAAATAGAAAAATTTTATAAATTTGAGAATAAAAAACTACAGATGTACATAAAGTAACTTCAATACTTCTTTATATATTTACCTATAGTTCCTTTTATCCGGAATTATAATCTGATAAACGAGAACTTTGTTCTCTATATAACGAGTTAGCCACAAGCAAAAAAATGAAATATGAAATATAGAATTGACGAATTTAATATTAAAAATTTCAGATCAATATCTCAAATAAAGATTCGTCCTAATAAAGACGAGAACCTTTTGACTATTTGTGGCTCAAATAACGTTGGAAAAACAAATTTTCTAAGAGCTCTATATCTATTTTTTCATCCAATTAAGGAGAACTTTTCTGCAAAAAAAGATATTCCTTATCATATCAGCGAAGGTTCAATGGGTCTTGGTTTCGTAACAACACTTAAAGCCAAAATAACTGAAATTAGTACTGGAAAAACATATAATATAACTCAAAAATTTACTGAAAGAAAAGGTGAGAAACAAGTAGATATATTAGGGAAAATTGATAGAGAAAATCTAACTCAAAAAGAAGTAATTGACTTTCTAAATAAAAACTTCAAATTCTTTTTAATAGAAGCAAGTAACGTCAATATCCCTAAATTAGTTTCAGAAATAGTTAACGAAGAGATATTACCTATTGGACTTGATAAAAGGCGAGGAAAAGCACAGCAAGAATCATTAGAAAAATTAACTGAATTCATTGATAAATCTAAGGAAGCCGTAGGGAAAATTGAGAATGAAATAACTAAAATATTTAAAGATATTCTTAAAGATGTTAACACAATAGATTCTGACGATTGGAAATTAAAAATCAACTTTCCAGAATATAATTATCTGAGAGAAGCTATATCGAATATGATAAACTTCACTTTATTTGATACTAACCAAAGAGAATTAGAAACAAAAGGAAGTGGTATTCAAAGAACAATACTTTTGTCTTTAATACAGTATGTAAATAAAAAGACAAAAAAAGATGTCATCTGGGCTATAGATGAACCAGAAGCTTTTCTTCAGGCTGACTTACAAAAAAGTTTGTTCAATAGACTTAAAGATGAAGCTACAAGAAATAAAATAATCGTAACGACTCATTCTCATTTCTTTATAGACTTAAACTCTCTAAAAAACACCTTTCTTTTTGCAGGAACTAAAGAATTAAAAGAATACAGTAGGAAACCAGGTTTAGTTTTTCATAAACTCAATACTATCGTAATTAATGGCTCAGACTATGAAAAAGCTACTAATATTAAAAAGCATTTTGGAATTAAACGAAATGATTCTTGGGAGATATTTCCTTACAATATAGTAGTTGAAGGTCAAGAAGATAAAGATTTATTTATAGCTTTATTTAATAAGTTTGATCTTCCAATACCTAATGTTTTAGTAGCTGGTGGTGTTGACAAATACAAAGGTTATTTACAATTTATTGAAGATATGTGTTCGGAATTAAGCTTCAAACCTAAACTTAAAATAATTTTTGATAAAGATGGAGCTGGTAAATCACAATATAATACACTTAAAAATAAAACGTTTAAAAATTTCACCACAGAATGCTTATTTATAATAAGATTTGATGGAAAAACATATGATAATATTGAATTAGAAGATTTTATATATCCTGACCTAATCTTTAATGCTACCAATAAATTATTAAGAAAAAAAGGTTATAAATCAATAAGAAAATCTGATAGAGAAAAAAGATGTTTAGCGTCTTATGATCGAAAACCAATTTTAGAGTGCTTAAATGATTTTACTACTCAAAATAACGAAGACAAGCATCCAATGGACTTTAATACAATGAGTTCTAAGTTATTTTTATCTGATAAAATTTGTAAAGAAATTTCAACTACCGATTTGACAGAACAAATGAAGAATTTCCCCAAAGTTGAAGAATTTTTAACACAAATAGCCAGTGGCTAACAAGGGCTATAATTAATACGGGTTTGGAGCTTAACCTAAAGTTTTGGTACATTTACTAAGTCCGCCAAATCTTTTGATTTGGCTTAAAAAAATAAAATAAAAAGATTTGGCTAAGTGCTTAATCGGAAATTCATTACTTTTAATTCCCATACTAACCATAGTCCAACCGTTAGCAAACATTAAAAAACAAAAAAAATGAATAATAATCTTAAATATAGAATTGAAAACAAGTATGGAATAGATGCTTTACCTTCTTGGGTTAGAGTTGAAAATCCAATGGGATATTATGAAACAGTTGTTGGGTTAGAAAAAGTAAATGAAAGTGAATATGAATATAGGATTTCTGGTCATTTTAGACCAATAATTAATGGAAAAAACAATTTATTAAGAAAAGATATTGCTGATTTAATTTTAAAATATGTTCCTGAACAAATTGAATTGAAGCCTATTAAAATAATAAGAAAATCTACTGGAGAATTTTGGATAGATTATTATGAATTAACTACTAAAAAAAGTTTTAATCATTCTGAATATGACAAAATAGAAAGTAAAGGTTTAATGATTTTTGGTGTTGAAAGTGAGATATATTTCTCAAACGATTTGAAAGACATTCTTTTAAATGATTTGAAAACTGAAGAGGTAGAATTTAGAGAAGGAAAAACATTATTTGCTTAAAAAAACATTTGCTAACAATAGCTATAATTAATACGGGTTTTGGTTCTTAACTCTAAGTTTAAAGCTTTTAACCAAATCCGCCAAATCTTTTTGATTTGGCTTTATAGAGAAAAAGATAAACCAAAATAAAAAGTTTTGGCTAAGTGCTTAATCGGAAATTCAGTAATTTTAATTCCCTTACTAACCATAGCCGAGACGTTATAAGCCATAAAAGAAAACAAATTAAAAACAATTATAAATTTAAATTATTATGAAAACAATTAAAATTGCTGTCATTGCTATGATAGGGATGAGTTTAGGGATAAGTGCTCAGCATAATTATGACAACCAAAATATAATTTATTCAAAAGAGAATAAAGTAGGTATAGGGGTTAAAAGCCCTTATAGTTCTTTAGATGTTCGAGGAAATATTTCCGCTACTGGTTCTGAAAAAAATAATGATAGTTATGTAAGTCAGCTTAATTTTATAAATTACTATACTACAACTTCACCAATGGCATCTATTGGCGTTAAAACAAGAAAATCAGTAGTTGCGGCATTTGATTATACCAATATTGTATTTGAAACCTCTAACGGGTTTAATACTTTATCTGAAAAGATGCGAATAGCTGATAATGGAAATGTAGGTATAGGAACAAGTAATCCAAGACAAAAGTTAGAACTCTACAATTCAAACGCTTTTAATAATAATATGGAATTTCAATCACAAGACCATCTATTATTAAGTTCATCTTATAAAAATAATGATGAGTTTTTTGGAGGTATAACATGGGAGTCTGGAGGTAGAAGAAGAGCGTCAATTGTTGCAACAAGGGAACATAGCGATGCTGATCACGTAGGCATGGCATTTTTCACAAAAGGAACAGATGGTCCTGGTGCGTTTTTTGAAAGTATGAGAATCTCATATATTGGTAATATTGGAATTGGAACAACAAGCCCTAAAGAAAGATTAGACGTAAATGGAAGCATAATCATAAAAGATGGTCATAATCTATCTTGGGGAAATAAGTATGGCACAGGTATTCCAACCATAGCAGCTAATACAACTTCAGGACTTCACTTTTATCCGAATGGGAGTACCTTGGGTGCAACTATGAGAATTTTTAAAGATGGTAAAACAAGATTTACGAATAACATGGCTGTTTTGGGTAAAATCGAATCCAAAGAAATAAAAGTTACTAATACCCCGACTGCTGATTTCGTTTTTGAAGAAGATTATGATTTACCAACCTTGAAATCAATTGAGAAACATATTAAAGAAAAAAAACATTTACCTGAAATTGCCTCAGCTAAAGAAATGGAGAAAAATGGAGTTAATATTGGAGATTTTCAAATTCAGTTACTTCAAAAAATTGAGGAATTAACTTTGTATACAATTGAGCAAGAGAAAAGATTGAATAGTATTGAGTCAAAAAACGAAAAACTTGAAAAAGAAAATGAAACTTTAAAATTATTGGCGGAAAGATTGACAAAAATTGAAGAACAACTAAAAAAGAAAAACTAGAACAACAGCTTATAACAAAGAACTGTGGTAAAAAACAACTAATTTTTGTTTAATTTTTAACCAAAGTATTTCTGTAAGTCTCATCGTATATTAATCCTGATTTCGCGATAGCAAAGGCTTGTTTTAATAGCTTATTACAAACGGCTATTAAGGCAAGTTTTTTACTCTTGCCTTTAGCTACTATTCGTTGATAAAGTTCTCTACAACTCTTATTATATTTACATGCATTAAAACTACACATGAATAATAGATTTCTGAGTTTTACATTTCCTATTTTACTAATTCTTGCTCGTCCTTTTACACTACTTCCACTTTGTCGAATTATTGGAGTTAAGCCTGAATAAGAACATAATTCACTACCACTGGTAAAACGTTCAAATCCATCTGTCAAAACGACTAACATTATAGCTGTTTTCTTTCCTATTCCTGGAATCGTTTCCAAACGGGTTAATAGATCTTGATGTTCCTTTTTTAGTAGTATTAACAATTTCTCTTCTAAAACTTTTATCTCTTTTTTAAGGTGTTTTAAACTGCGTACTATAGAACGT